>CAIRCM010000130.1 GCA_903877125.1 uncultured Acetobacteraceae bacterium
CGGCAGCACGCTGACCCTGACCGGCACGCTGAACGTCACCAACACCGCCTCCCTGACCGCCGGCACCGGCGCGATCTCCGACACCGGGCCGCTGTCCGCCGGCACCCTGACCGGCAGCGCCGGTACCACGGCCAGCTTCACTGGGACCAACAGCGTCACCACCCTCGCCGGCTTTGCCACCGGCAGCGGATTCACCCTCAACGACAGCACCGCCCTCACGATCTCCGGCGCCGTCGCCGGCGGCACCGGCGCGGTCGTGATCACCAACACCGGCTTCGCCATCGCCGACACCACTGCCACCGCTATCACCGGCAGCTCGGCCACGCTCTCCGGCAGTGCGCTCACACTGACGGGCACGCTGAACGTCGCCAACACCGCCTCCCTGACCGCCGGCACCGGCGCGATCTCCGACACCGGTTCGCTGTCCGCCGCTACCCTGACCGGCAGCGCCATCTCGTCGGCCAATTTCAGCGGAACCAACACCATCGCCACCGTGAGTTCGTTCGCCGTGACAGGCGGCAATTTTGCCCTCGTGGACACAGGCAACCTCACGGTGACCGGCCCCGTTACCGCCGCGAATGTGGTTCTCCAGACGCTCAACGCGGGCGCGATCACGGTTGCCGGATCGATCGGCGCGACCACCTCGCTGGTGTTGGCCGCCGGTTCCGGCGGGATCCAACTGAACGCGGCGGCGATCCTTTCAGCCTCGATCCTCGACGCCTCCGCGACCGGCGGCGGCCTGACCCAGGCGGCCGGCGGCGCCGTCACCGCCGGAACCTTCACCAGCTCCGGCGGCATAACCGGGTCCGTGGTGCTCGCAAACGCGACGAACCAGATCGGCGCGATCGCCAACGTCACCGTCGCCGGCAACCTCACCGTCACCGACTCCCAGGCCCTCTCGCTGCTCGGCTACATCAGCGTCGGCAGCGGCGGCACCGTGAGCCTCACCACCCTCGCCGGCGGCGTGACGCAAGACCCCACCGCGCGGCTGATCGCGGGAGCCTTCACCTCCGGCGGCATCGCCGGCTCGCTGAGCCTGACCGGCCCCACCAACCAGATCGGCACGCTGGTCAACGTCAGCGCGACCGGCGGACTCGCGGTCGTCGACAGCACCGCCCTCACGCTGGCCGGGCTGATCGCCGGCGGCACCGTCGACCTGACCACCGCATCGGGGGGCGTAACCCAGGCCGGCGGCACCCTGATCGCAGCCACGCTGACCAGCAGCGGCAACATCGCCGGCACGCTGAGTTTGAATTCCGTCTCCAACCGGATCGGCACCATCTCCGGCGTCTCCGCCACCGGCCTGCTGCTGAACGACAGCACGGCACTGACGCTCGCCAACGTCGTCAGCGTGGGGTCGGCCGGGACCGCGGACCTCACCGTGGTCGGTGGAATCACGCAGACCACGAGCGGTGCCCTGATCGCAGGAACCTTGACAAGCACCGGCGGCCTCGGCGCCACCACCGCGCTTGATGGCGCCGGCAACCGGATCGGCTCCGTCAACCGGCTGATCGTCTCATCCGGTTCGCTGTCGCTGAACGACACGATCGGTCTGAGTATCGGTTCCAGCAGCATCCTCAGCGCACATCAGATCGCGGTGACCGATTCCGGCAATACCGTGACGCTGGCCAGCGGCGCGCAGATCCTGACCGACGGAATCCCCCGGCCGGACGGCCCGCTGCTGTTGTCCCAGTTGCCCACCGCGCGCAACAACACCAATGGCGGTGCCTACTTCACCGTCGGCACCTTCCAGCAAAACGGCGTGCTGACCGTCCGTAACCTCAACGGAGCCGCCAATATCCTCCGGATCGACGCCTCGGGCAAAGTGCAACTCGATACAACGAACGGCATCAACGGACCGAACACCTGGTTGATCCTGGGCATGGACGCCGGCGTCATGGCGACCGGCGCGATCAACGTCAAGGCGTTGGATATCGCCTATAGCGGGGCGATCGGCGGCGCCAATCTGTCGGGCAGTATCAACGGAATCACGGGTGAGGGCGCGGCCAGCGCGGCGCATATCGAACCCACCGGCGACCAGAATTTCAAAATGAACGCCTGCGCGATCAGCTCGGTGTCCTGCGTGCTGCTGACGGCCGAGGGCGTGCCGCAGATCCCCCCGAGCAGCGAGATCGTGTTCTCGATCCCGTTCATCTCCAATACCGAGGACAATCTCGATATCGTCGTGCCGCTCGTATCGGATTCGAATGACACACTGATGTTCGATGACAACAGCGACCGCAAGGACGGCGATCCGCGCGGCAACTACCGGATCCGCGGGTCCGGTGCCGATACCACGCAACCGGGCGATCCCACCACGCAACAACATTCCGACACGCACGACGCCGGCACGCCCCCGGGGAGCATCCCCGTGTCCGTCGCCGAGCGGGACCGGCGTCCGGACGAAGATGGCGGTTAGAGGGTGATCGCCAATGGTGGAACCACAAGGCAGCGTGAATCACGCGGTCAAACAAAGTTTCAGGGAGCGTGATAGAGTCGACTTGACCCTATCGCGCTCCATGAGGGCCTATCGACTTCGGTAACCAGGAATTTCACGACCATGCGCGGATCCATCCTTGCCCTGTTCCTGCTGACCGTCTCGCTGGTGTCCTGCGATACCCCTCCGCACGACGCCTATGTCGAATCCAATGTCGCCACCAGAACCGAGGGACAGGTCGCGATCGGCAAGAACGCCGTCGGCGAGGAATGCACCCAGGCAACGATCGATGCCCACGGCAGCACCCCCGGGGCCGACGTGTTCTGCGGCACATGGACCCAGCCCAGCGTCACGGTCCGGGCGGGCACCGCGGGCGACATCGCCCAGCTCGTCGCCAACAGCCCATGGCGCACCGGCATCAATGACCGTTTCGCCTGCCAGGCGCCCACCGCCACCACCATCCTCGGTGGTCAGCCCGCCCAACTGCTGCAATGCACCCGCCGCGTCGGCGGCTGGGCCCATGTCGCGATGGTCGCCCAGGTGGCCGGGAAAACCTGGTACGCGGATGGCGTTCTGCCCGCCGCATCGCTGATCGAACGGTCGATCGGCGTCCTCGCCGGCGTCACGCGCGCCGATGCCGCCCCCGTCAGTTCGGCCGCCGATGCCCTGCTGGCCACCCGTCTGGCCTCACAATCCTTTGGATCGAACGACGTCGGCAAATACGACGCACTGATGAAAGCGGGCACCAGAGCCAACATCGCGAACAATCTCGCATCGGCGGAAACCGCCTTCCGCGCAGCGCTCGCGGTCCAGCAGAAAGTGCTCGGCAAGGACAATCCCAACACCGTCACGCCGATGATGTCCCTCGCGCTGGTCCTGTCCGACGAGGGCCGCTTCGCCGAAGCCGATGCCCTGTTCACCCAAGCCGATAAGATCGTCGCCGGCTCGGCCGAGCCCACCGCTCGCGCCCGCCTGGCGCACTATCATGCCCTGCACGCGCTAAACGGGAAGAAGCCGCAACAGGCGCTGGACCTGCTGCGGCAAGCCGAAGCGGCCTACACGACCGAGATTCCGCCCGGCGCACTGACCGCCCGAGCCGCGCCCGCCTCGGCCAACGCGTTCCTCCAGGCCGGGCGCCTCGGGAACCTCACCCCGTCGCAGGACCTGCTGACCAATCCCCAATCGCAATCGGCGCTGTTGGGCCTGATCGAAGCCCGGCGCAATGAGGCGATCGCCCTGCGTATGCTCAATCGCCCGACAGAGGCCGACACCGTGCTGCGATCGGCCGACGCGCTGGCCTCGGGCAACGGATTGGCGCGTCCGATCGTCACCGCGCGCCTGTTCCGCACCATGGGCGTGACCGAGGCGCAGCAGGGCAACGAAGCCGCGGCGCTGGACAGCTTCAGCCGTTCGACCAACGCCTTCACCCGTGCTCTCCCAGGGTCCAAGCCGCTGTCCGACACCTATCTGATGTATGCTGGCCAGCTTGCGGTCAGCAACAAACTGTCCGAGGCGCTGCCGATCTGCCAGGCCGCGGTGAAATCGTTGATTGCCCTGAAATCCGGAACAACACCCGCGCTGATGGCACCCTGCCTCGATGCCTATGCCGAAGCCGGTACCGATCAGTCGATCCTGACGGAAATGTTCGTGGCCGCGCAGCTCGCTCAGGGCGGCATCACCAGCCAACAGATCGCGCAGGCCAGCGCGACGCTCGCGGAAAATGCCCGCGATCCCAAGGTCGCCGAAGCGATCCGCAAGCAACGGGACATCAAAAGCCAGCTGGACGGGCTCTACGGCAAGCGCGACGACCTCGCGCAGGCGCAGAAGAACGGTGTTAACAATTCGGCATTGCAACAGCAATCCGCCGAACTGGAAAAACAGATCGCCGATCTGGAACGCCAACGCGACGACGCCGAGCGGCAGTTGCAGGCGGCATCGCCGAATTTCGGGCAGCTTGTGCAGGAAACCGTCAAACCAGCCGATGTCTTCGCCGTGCTGCATCCCAACGAAGCCTTCGTCGCCCTGACGCTGAGCGACACCTCGGGCTGGGTATTCTGCCTGCGCGACGGCAAGATATCGGTCTCGCGGATCTCCCACGGCACCGAATATTTCACCAAACTGGTCGCGCGGGTCCGCGCCGGGATCGAACTCACTGGTCCCGCACTGCCGAAATTCGATATCGCCGGTGCCAGGGAACTCTACGATCTCACCTTGCGCGGGGTCGCACCCTCGCTCGTCGGCGCGAAGTCGGTGGTCGTGGCCCCCTCGGGTCCGTTGCTGTCGGTGCCGTTCGAAGTCTTCCTGACCGGCGCGGCCAAAGAAGACCAGTTGGCAACCGCGCCCTGGCTGATCCGGGACTTCAGCATCACCCATGTGCCCGCCCCCAGCAACTTCGTCAGCCTGCGGAAAATCGCGGGCAACTCCCGCGCCACCCAGGCCTGGTTCGGTTTCGGCGAATTCCACCCCGTGACCCGGGCACAGGCCGAACGCAGCTTCCCCAGCGCGAGTTGCGGCCAGAGCGCGGCGGCACTGTCAGGTCTGCCAATTCTGCCATACGCGATCAAGGAACTCGACGCGGCGCGGCAGATCCTCGGTGCGGCCACCTCGGATGAGCTGTTGGGCACGAATTTCACCGCCGCCCACGTCGTATCGGCGCAATTGAAGAACTACCGGATTCTCCAATTCTCCACCCATGCGCTGCTCCCCACCGACCTCCGCTGCCAAAGCGAACCGGCGATCGTGACTTCCGCGCCAGCCGGCGCAGCCGATGCGAAAGGTGCGCTGCTGACGTCCTCGCAGGTGGTGCAGATGGAACTGGACGCAAACCTGGTTATCCTGTCCGCCTGTAATTCTGGCGGGCCAGGTGGGAGCACGGCCGGCGAAAGCCTGTCCGGATTGGCCCGCTCGTTCTTCTACGCCGGTGCGCGCTCCCTGCTTGTGACCCATTGGTCGGTCAACGATCAGGTGGCGGCCTTCCTGGTCGCGGACAGTCTCGCACGCATGAAGGCCGACCCATCGCTGGGCATATCCGGCGCGATGCGGAACGCGGAACTGGCGATGCTGGCCGGCGCAGGCAAGGACCTGCCGGCGGAGATCGCCCACCCGTTCTTCTGGGCACCTTTCGCGGTGATCGGAGACGGGCTCGAGCATCCGGGGGCGGTCAAGACCGCGGGGCTTTGACCATCCGGCCTGCCTCTGTCGCCGCGGAACTGATCGCGGTCGTCGTCGCGGTCACCGACGGCCAGCCCCGCGTTCTGACCATCGATGACGGGGACGCGCTGCCGTCGGGTCCGTTCGGGTCCGGCGACCGGTCCCTGCAGGCCAGCCTGCGATCGTGGGTGGAACGGCAAACCCACCACCCCCTCGGCTATGTCGAACAACTCTATACTTTCGCCGATCGCGACCGCGCCGGCGGCGCCGCCGAACGCATCGTCTCCATCTCCTATCTCGGCCTCACCCGGGAAGCTCGGCTTGCCGCCGATCCCGGCGCCGGATGGCTGAGTTGGTACCGCTATTTCCCGTGGGAGGACTGCCGCGGCGCCAACACCGCGATGGCCGGAGAAATGCTGATGCCGCCGCTGCGCGACTGGGCGGGGTCGGACCGCGGACGCCTGCACCGGCTGGCGGTGAATTTCGGTCAGGACGGCCACCGCTGGAACGAGGAGCTGGTGCTGCAGCGTTACGAAACCCTGTGGGAGGCCGGACTGGTCCCGGAATCAGGCGGCACCGCCGTCATCCCCGGTGTATCCATGGCACATGACCACCGCCGCATCCTCGCAACCGGCATTGCCCGGCTGCGCGCGAAAATCAAATACCGCCCGGTGGTCTTCGAACTGATGCCACCCACCTTCACATTGTTGCAGTTGCAGCGAGCGGTGGAGGCTTTGGCCGGCCGTCTGTTGCACAAGCAGAACTTCCGTCGCCTGATCGACCAACAGGATCTGGTTGAGGACACCGGCGACATGGCGACCGAAACCGGCGGCCGGCCCGCCAGACTGTTCCGCTTCCGCCGGGAAATCCTGGCCGAACGCGCGATGGCCGGCACCAAGCTGCCGCTGGTGCGGGCCGTTTAGCGCGTGATCGCCAGAGGTGGAATCACACGGCGGCGTGAATCACGCGATCAAACAAAGAGTTATACCAGCCCGTATAAACTTTGACGTACCAGCCGACCGAATCACGTCATGCCGGGTGGGCATCCGCCACGAGTCAATCATTGCGCGGTCTGGTATTATAGCGCACGATAGGGTTACCTTGACCCTATCGTGCGCTAAGCGTGATCGCCAGAGGGGGAATCACACGGTGGAACCACACGGCGGCCCCGCTGCGATGACTCCCGCTACCCCACCTTCCGCCACTTATGCAGCGAACGCAGGTTCTGCGGCATGGGCTCCTTCGGGAACAGTTGCGGCCATTGGGTCCAGGAAACCTCACCCACATAGATATCGCCCCGGCTGTCCACGCACAGCCCGTGCGGCGCCATGAACTCGTTCGGCCCCAGCCCCGGCCCGGTGCCGCCCAGCCGAGCGATCTTCTTCCCGGTGTTGTCGACGATCGTCACCCGCGGCCCGAGGTTCGGCAGAAACCGGTTCACCGGCTGCACCGGTCCCAACTCCCCGATGTAGCAGACCGGGCACTTCCCAGCCGGCATGAACAGGCCGCAGGGACGGTGGAGGTTGTTCCACTGCGTCTCGTACTTCCCGTTCCCGTCGAACACCTGCACCCGGTGATTTTCCCGGTCCGCCACATACACCCAGCCATCGGCGTCGCAGGTAATGTTGTGTGTGATGTTGAACTGCCCGGGATCGCTGCCAGGCTCTCCCCAGGACGCCAGCAGCTTCCCATTCGGGGAATACCGGTGCACGCGCGAATTGCCGTAACCGTCGGAAACATAAATGTCCCCATTCGGCGCCATCGCGGTATGCGTGCAGCGGTGGAACGGCTCACCGCTCATGTAGGGCGACGGCTTGCCCGACACCCCGAGGGTCAACAGCACCTTTCCCTCCAGCGTGCATTGGCGGACCGTGTGATCGCCGTCGTCGGTCAGCCAAACCGTGTCGTCCGGGGCCATGAACACCCCATGCGCCCGGGGAAACAGCCCTTCGCCCCACGCACGCAGGAAATTGCCATCCCGATCGAACACGATCATCGGATGTTCGCCACGGTTGAAAACGTAAACGTTGTCGTTTCGATCGACGCCGATCCCGCCGATTTCCTTGAACGACCAGCCCGGCGGCAATTTCGCCCAGTTGTCCACCGGGTCGTAGGTATATTCGCCCGAACCTTGCGCGACCATGATGTTCCCTCCTGTTATCCCGCCCGGAAGCTTGTCACGAAGCAATCCAACCGGCCAGGGGGGAGAAGCCAGGGGGGAGAAGCCAGAGGCGAGGCTTGCCAGACTCCCGCTCATGCCCGATG
Source organism: uncultured Acetobacteraceae bacterium (assembly GCA_903877125.1). GTDB lineage: Bacteria > Pseudomonadota > Alphaproteobacteria > Acetobacterales > Acetobacteraceae > Rhodopila. The sequence continues at coordinate 7,853 of CAIRCM010000130.1, forward strand.
TGAAGAAACTCTAGCCACGCCAAAACCGGACGATCACGGAGGATCAGCTTGCCCGAAATCCACGCCTCCATGCGCGGCATCACCCGCGTCTATCCCGGTGCCAAACCCGTCCATGCACTCGGCCCCCTGAACCTGGATATCGCAAGGGGAGAATTCTTCGCTGTCGTCGGCCCCAGCGGCTGCGGCAAATCCACGCTGCTCGACGTCCTCGCCGGCCTCAGCGCCCCCAGCGAGGGCACCATCGCGTTTGAAGGCAAGCCGGTCGCCGGCCAGGTCCCAGACGGAATCGGCGTCGTCTTCCAGGAAGACGCCAGCTTCCCCTGGCTGACCGTGCACGACAACGTCGCCTTCGGTTTGCGTCGCGCCGGCGTCGATGCCGGCGAAATCGCCCGCCGCGTGGAATACGCCATCGGCTTCATGGGCCTGCGCGATTTCGCCAAAGCCTATCCGGCACAACTCTCCGGCGGCATGCGCCAGAGGGTCTGCATCGCCCGTACCCTCGTCCTGCAACCCCGCATGATCCTGCTCGACGAACCCTTCGGCGCGTTGGACCAACAAACGCGCCTGCTGATGGGCGACGAGCTCCTTCGCCTATGGCGCGAAACCAACGCTACCGTGCTCCTGATCACCCACGCCCTCGATGAGGCCGCCATGCTGTCGGACCGTGTCGGGGTGATGTCCGCGCGACCGGGCCGTTTTATCGATCTCGTGGAAACCGGTTGGCCAAAGGACCGCGACAGCCGCATCGTCTCCGACCCCGCGTTCGGCGCGGTGACGGGACGGCTGTGGTCGTCGCTGCGGGCGGAATCGATGAAGGCGATCGGACGGTAGTTCCTGTCAGGAAGGCCGCAACGTCGCCGCGATCTCGTGAAACAATTTCGCCGGCAGACCGCCGCCCTGCACGTTCTTCATCGGACGGTTGTCGTCGTTGCCCAGCCAAACGCCGATCATCGTCCCGTCCACCCATCCCACGAACCAGGCATCGCGGAAATCCGAGGTCGTCCCCGTCTTCCCCGCCACCGCCCGTCCCGGAACCGCCGCCGCCTTACCGGTTCCCCGTGAGACCACCGCCGTCATCATGCGCGCCATCATCGCCGCCAGATCCGGATCGATAACCTTCTCCGGCGCCGGATGCGGGGCACTTTCAATCGCATACGGCGTCACCCGCCGCCCGCCATTGAAAAACGTGGCGTAGGCACCCGTCAGCTCCAGCAACCCGACCTCCCCCGTGCCCAACGCCAGAGATGCGTCATTCGGAAGCTTGTCCGCTATACCCAGCCGAGCGGCCGTCGAGGCGATGGCCCTTGGTCCGCCATTCTGCAGCAGCAGCCGCACCGAAACGGTGTTGATCGATTCCGCGAGCGCATCCTCCACCGACACATCGCCCAGGAACCGCCGTTCGAAGTTCGACGGGCTCCAATTGCCCACGCGGATCGGCGCGTCCTCCACCCGATCGTCCGGCCGTACGCCATTTTCCAGCGCGGTCAGCCACACGAACGGCTTGAACGCCGAACCCGGCTGCCGCCGGGCCAGGGCCGCTCGGTTATACGGACTGCTGTGATAATCCCGCCCCCCAACCATCGCCCGGATGGCGCCCGAGGCGGGATCGAGCACCACAACCGCCCCCTGTGTCACCCCCGCCGCGACCCCAGGACCATCCAGGGTCGCCGCCAGCGCGGTCTCGGCAGTCTTCTGAATCCCGTGATCGAGCGTGGTGCGCAGCGTCGCATCGGCATTCGGCGGCAGCAGCGTCGTCGCCTGTTCGGCAACCCAATCGGCGAACCAGCCCTGCTGGATCGCCGAAGTGGCCGGCAGCGCGATACTGGCCTCGGCCGCGTGCGCCTGCGCCTCGGTAATCGCCCCGGCCTCCACCATCGCCGCCAGCACTTCCTTCGTCCGGGCGATGGCGCCGGTGGGATTGGTCCGGGGATTGATCCGCGACGGCGCCCGCGGCAACCCGGCCAGCATGGCGCTCTGCCAAAGATTGTCATTGCGCGCCGGGATACCGAAATACATCCGCGACGCCGCATCGACACCCCAGGCGCCAGAACCGAGGTAAACCCGGTTCAGATAGATTTCCAAAATCTCCCGCTTCGAGAAACTGTGTTCCAGCCACAGCGTCAGCAGCAACTCCTGCACCTTCCGCCGCATCGTCCGGGCATTGGTCAGGAACAGCGTCTTCGCCACCTGCTGCGTCAGCGTCGACCCACCCTGGATCAGCCGCCCATGGGTAACGTTGACGAACATCGCCCGAGCAATGCCGATCGGATCGATGCCGGGGTGGTGCCAGAACCGCCGGTCTTCCACCGACACCAGCGCAGCGGGAAGCGAGGCCGGCATGTCCGGCAGCCGCAACGATTCCCCGACCACGTCGCCGAAGGTCGCGAATATCTGCCCTGTCCGATCCTGCAACGTCAGGCTAGGGCGACGCACCGCGTCAAGCGCGGACTCGGGCCGCGGCAGATCCCGCGCGAACCACAGCACCACCACCGTCGCCGCCAATGCGCCCCAAATGCTGAGCAGGACGGCCCATTTCAAGATCGTCCCAAACCATGACCGCCGCCGCGGCCTGACCGCCGGCACCGGCCGCTTCGGTGGTTCGGATCCCGCCGGTCGTGCCGGCGCTGCGACCGCACGCCGTGGGGGGGGCGCGCCGACTCGTGGCGGGGTGCGGCGGACGGGGGCAGGGCGGGGCGCGCGGGTCATCCAAGGGATCCAGAGGCCGTGCTTATCGCAAGTCCCGTCACCCGGGGGAAGTCAGGCCCCCCACCAGCCCGTCATTCCGCCGCCGCGGCGAACTCCCGCTCATGCCGGGCGACCATCTCGTTGTAATTGTCGCGGTAGCGGCTGTTGATCTGCAGATGCGCCGCCAGCGCCGCATCGTCCAGCTCGGCTTTCGGCCGCTCGATCAGATCGAAATGCCCGTACTCGTCTTTCCCCCGCACCAACATCGCGCTCATGCGGACCGAAGTCGTGGTACGCACCGATGTCGGAATATAATTGAGACCGATCCCAATCCGCCGGTGCGAGGCGTTGTTCGGGCTCGAACGATGGATCGCCAGTTCGTGGTGGAGGGAGAATTGACCGGCCTTCAGCTCCATCGCCTGGATGCCGCTCTCGTCGATCGGCTCCATCACCTCCTGCCCGGTGCGGTTGATGCTGTGCTCCAGCCGCTTCGGCGCATGGTACATCTGCCGGGGCACACCATTGAACGACACCGCATCCATGCACCCGGCCTCATGCGAGGCATCGCTCAGCGCCACCCAGGCGGTGATCAGCGTTTGCGGCGCCAGGCCGAAATACGTGCCGTCCTGATGCCACGCCGCGAAGGTCGGCGACTGCGGCTCCTTGATGAAGAACGTGCTGGTCCAGATCAGGATATCGGGACCGATGATGTCCTCCACCGCGTCGAGGATACGCGGGTGGAACGCGAGGTCCGCGAACCAGGGTGAGTGGGCAAACGCGTGCGACCGCCATTTCAGTTCGGCTTTGGCGACAGGACTGCCCAGGTAGCCCTCGAACCGGTTCACACCCGCCTGCGCCGCGGCCAGCTCAGCCGGCGACAACGCATCGAGCGGGTAGAGAAAACCGTCGCGATTATAGGTATCGAGCTGCTGTTGGGTCAGCCTTTTCATCCGCTTGTCCTCCTGCTTGGCCGCCATGATGCACCGTCGGCGGTGGCAGGCAAGATCGACCCCAAATGCCCCGCTTGTCTAATGCCGAAGCGCGGCCTGCAATCGCGACAAACGGTCGGCGGCTTCCCGGTCCCCAAGCGCCGCCGCCCGCCGATAGAGCGAAATGGCGACCATCGCGTCGGCAACCACGCCATGCGCGCCGATTTCCGCGAGGTAGCCAGGATCGTTGGATTTCGCCAGCGCCGTGACCGCGGACGCCGATCCATCCAGTGCCGCATTCTCGAAAACCGCTCGGGCAGCCGGAACATCGCCACTCTGGAGCAACCAGTTGCCGCGTGCGATCAGCGCCGTCACGGTGGGCGACGCCCCCGGCTGCAAGCCCAGCCCGGCGGGGGCGACCTGACGAAACGCGGTCCGCAGTTCCGGCAGTTTCACGACGACCGCGACCGAAATGCCAATTGTCAAAATGACCGTCGCGGCCAAGGCGACCCGCTTGATAACCCGTTTCGCGATCTGCGCCGCCGAGAACTCGGGATAGACGCGGCCCCGCTCCTGTTGCGCCAGGCGATACCGCAGCCCCTCGTACCCATCGGTCGGCGGCGGCAGCGGTTCGTTGCGGGACTCCGGTTCCGGCAGCAGGCGCAGCACCGGCAGTGGAGCCGGCGCTTCAGGCTCCGGCCAGGCTTCCAGCTTGGGTAGTGTATGGTCTCCCGTGTCGATCTGATGGACGACGATCCGCTTCGCGATGCGGTCGGTCCCCAAATTGCCGGCGCGGGGCAGCGTGTCCCACATCGTGGGATCCCCGGAGAAAACCACCTGCAGCTGCAGATCCTGCCCCACCGTGGTCGGGCCGATCAGCGCGAGATAGCTCAACAGGTCGCTCGTCGCCCGAGCCGCATCGTCGATCATGAGAACGATGTGGCGCTCATCGGCCACCGGCAAAGCGATGGTGTCGAAAAACCGCTCTACCCGGTCGGCGCCGCCCCCACCCTGCCCGACAACTTGATTCATCGCGCTTTGCAGGTCGAGCGGCTGGTCGCCAAAGCTGCGCAGCCGCACAATCCGACATGCCTGCTGGGTCAGTTGAGCTTCAGCCGCATCCAGGACGAGTGCCCGAGTCGGGCGGTCGTAGGTGGTCAAGGCAATCAATGCCTCGCCCGCCAAAACCGCATCGATCAGTTCTCGTTCCAGCAACACCGTGTCCCCTTAGGATGACCTGCTGCTTACAACAAAATGCAGTGTGTTGGCAAAAAAGATACGTCCACTACACTTCCCTCGGCATAAGATTCCGTGGGCGGCCGCCGCACTATAAGTTGTCCTGCCGGACTATCTACAACGTATTGGATGAAATCACCGTGAAACATACGCCGATGGATTGTTCCCGGCACTGTATTATGCCCGCCTGAGGTCGGCGCCAGATGAATATAAGATGATCGTAGCGCGACCGTGTTGCCGCCACGTCCATGGCGTGGGGTCTCGATCTCCAGGGTCACCCCGCCAGCCGCTTCGAACAGCAGATTGCCGTTTGGACCTGGACCTTTGACCGAACCCGGGATCATGTTCGCCGCGCCGACAAAGTCCGCGACGAACAAACTGGCAGGCCGGTTGTAGATTTCCTCGGGCGAACCGATCTGCTCGATCCGCCCCTTGCTCATCACAATCACGCGATCCGAAATCGCCAGCGCCTCTTCCTGATCATGCGTGACATACAGCGAGGTGATGTCCAGCCGCCGTTGCAGTTCGCGCAACTCGACCCGCATTTCCGCCCGCAACTTGGCGTCGAGGTTCGACAACGGCTCATCGAACAGCAGCACGTTCGGCGAAAATGCGATCGCCCGAGCCACCGCCACCCGCTGCTGCTGGCCACCGGACAGGTTGGATGACGGGCGATCCGCGTAGCCTTGCATCTGCACCATCTCCAGCACGCGCGCCACGTTCGATGCAACCTCCGATTGTGGAGCCTTGCGCACCCGCAGACCATAGGCCACGTTCTCGAACACGGTCATATGCGGCCAGATCGCGTAGGACTGGAACACCATCGACACGCCCCGCTTTTCCGCCGGGACATTGCGCCGTTCGGTGTTCGACCAGACCGTCTGCCCGTTCAACCGGATCGCGCCGCTACTTGGGTTTTCCAGCCCGGCAATCGACCGCAAGGTCGTCGTCTTCCCACAACCCGAAGGCCCCAGCAGCGTGACCAGTTCCCCCGGCGCGATGTCGAAATTGATCCCGTCGACGGCGATCGCATCGCCGTACTTGACCACGAGGTCTTTCACCTCGATCCGGGGTTGCACGGCACTCATACGACATCGCCTCCAACCCGCCGCGCGACCCGGAACAGGATCGCCACGGCGATAAACACCATGACTGTTTGCATCAAAGCCATCGCCGCGGACAGTTCCGAACTCGACGAAAGCCAGGAGTTGACGATCGCCGGCGCGACCACCTTGGAATTCGGCCCCATCAGGAACACCGAAACCCCCAATTCCCGCACGCTGGCGATGAAGATCAGCAGCCACGCCGCGATCAGGCCCGGCCGCAGCAGCGGCAGGGTGATCGTGCGCATCTGATACGTCCACGCCGCCCCGCACACCCGGGCGCATTCCTCCAGGCTCTTGTCCACCTGCATCACCACGCCCGCGATCGTGCGCAGACCCAACGGCATGAACACGGTGAAATACGCGATCCCCAGCAGCCAGAGAGTCCCGTAAATCGGTATCGGAATGTTGATCCACGCCCACAGCAGACCCAGCCCGAACACCAGCCGAGGCACCGCCTGCGGCACCATGATCAGAAACTCCATCGCCCCGCGCGCCGGCATCCGGGATCGGTAAATGATCCACGCCAGCACGCCGATCGTCGGCACGCCCAGAGTCGCGACAACGATACCGAGCGTCAGACTGTTCGCGAAAGCCGGTGCCAACGACCCCATCGCCATGGCGGTTTGGTAGTTGTCGAAGGTGAACTGCATCTGGCTGACGATAACCGTGGCAAACCGCTCGAACGACGTCAGCGTCAGCGCCATCAGCGGCAGAATGACCGAGACGATGATGTAGCCCCAGGCAATCGCCATCAGCAGCCACCGCATCGGCCCGATCTCCATCGGTCGCGGCCGGAACGCCTTGCCCGAGATCGTGGCGTAGCTCCCCTTGCGCATGATGAACTTCGCCGCCCCCAGCGTCAGCACCATCGCACCGCTCAGCGACAGACCCATCGCCGCCGCCCGCCCGTAATCCGGCGGGAACGACAACGTCGCTTCCCAGATCGCCGTCGTCACTACGAAAAACCGCCCGGGGATCCCCAGCACGAACGCCGCCGCGAACGATCCCAGCATTTCCGCGAAGACGAAAATCGTCGCCGAAAGCACGCCTGGCGTCACCATCGGCAGCGTGATCCGCAGCGCCGTGCGCAGCTTGCTCGCGCCCAGCACCCGGGAGCTTTCCTCCAGCGACGGATCCATCGACTTCATCGACGCCGAAATCATCACGAAAGCGACCGTGCCCTCGAACAGCGCCATCACCCAGGCGATGCCCCAGGGCGAGTAGATGTTGAAGAAATCGCTGCTGAAACCCAAATTCCGCCAGACCTGATTGACCAGCCCGGTCTTTGGCCCCAGCAGGACGCCCCAGGACAACGCGCCAATCAGCGGAGTCATGTAGTAGGGCAACTGCATCAGCCGCTCCAGCCGTGCCCGGCCCGGAATGGCGGTGCGGGTCAGGATCCAGGCCTGGATGAACCCGAACGTCACCGCCAGCACGGTCGCGAAGCCGGCGACCCACAGTGTATTGAAGATGACCTTCGGTTCTTCGAACAATTCGATGTAGTTGCCGACCCCCATCTCTTCCGGCGGAAAGGTCTGCGCATCGCCGATGTTGAAGGATTCAGTGACCAGATAGACCAGCGGGTACAGCACCAGCACGCCGCAAAACAGCAGCAACAGCGGTGCGATCCATTTTTCGATGCCCTGCGATCGCATAGCTCAGCGCATCCCCGTCAATTTGTTCCACTCTTTGACATATTGTCCGTGCGACGCCTCCAGCGCATGCCAATCGTCAGGCAGCAGCAGCTTGAACTCGGTCGCCTTGACGCCGCCGGGTGGCGCGGGGGCGTCGGGACGCAGCGAATGGGTGAACTGCGCCTTCACATTGGCGCTCTGGCCAGGCAGACCGAGGAACCAGTCCATGAACAGTTGCGCCGCGTTGGGATGCGGCGCCTCCTTCACGATACCCCAGGGCTGCGGGCTGGCGGTCAGTCCGCTCGGCGGGATCACGAACCCGACCGGCGCGCCCTTCGCCTTCATTGCCAGATAGCCGGAATATTGCGCGGTGAACGCCACCTTGTCCTGCCCATTCACCAGATGATCGTACTGCTGCACGTAGCTGTCGAACGCATGCACATGCTGGGACGCCATCCCGGCCCAGAAATCGTTGCCGTACTTCGCACGCAGCACGAACCAGGTGTCGTGCTGCAGACCCGAAATCGTCACCTTCGCCGAAATCGCGTCCGCCCATTTCGGATTCATGATGTCGGGCCAGTCCCGCGGTGCCTCGGCTTCGCTCACCAACCGGGGGTTATAGGCGATGCCGGCTACCACCATCGCACCCCAGGTGTAATCGCCCGCCGGAGTCGATTGATACTCGGACTTGTAAGCCGCCATCTCCGGCGACTCATATCGCATGTAACCGCCACGCTTTTGGAAATCGAGCGCGAAACCCATATCCGCCGGCTGCAACACATCCACCGTGTACACGCCGCCCTGCCGCTCCGCGAGGACCCGAGCATACAGCGCGCCGCCCTGCAAACGCAGATAAGTCGGCTGGATCTTGGGAAAAGCGTCATGGAACCGGGCCAGCATCGTTTCCGACGCCGCTTCCGGATCCGTCGCATAAAGCACCAGCTTCCCCTCCTGCTCGGCCTTCTCGACATCCGCGCAGGTGCGAAAACCATCCATCTGCCGCGGGTTCGGACAGGCGAATGCGGGACCGGCGAACAGCAGGGCCGTCAGAAAAAGCCACCGCGCGCGCATCACCGCATCCCCGTGATCTTGTCCCATTCCTTCACGAACTGGGTATGGGTCTTGATGAAAGCGTCCCAGTCGGTCGGGTACAGCAGCTTCATTTTCTCCGGACTCACCCCGCCGGGCGGCGGTGTCACGTCCGTGCGTAACGAGTTATACATCAGATCCAGGCCATACGCGTTCTGCCCGGGCAAGCCGAGGAACCAGTCGATGAACAGCCGAGCCGCCTCCGGATGCGGGGCTTCCTTGATCGCGCCCCAGCCCTCGGGTACCGCGATCAACCCTTCCGGCGGATAGACGAACGCGATCGGCGCGCCCTTGGCCTTGGCCAGCAGGTAGCCGGAATATTGCGCGGTATGGATGATCTTGTCCTGACCGTCGATCGTGCGGCTGTATTGCTGCACGTAGGAGTCGAAACCCTTGGGATTCAACGCCGCGAATTTCGTCCAGTAATCGTCGCCATACATCTGTCGCAGCAGATACCAGGTCATATGCTGCATGCCCGATGTGGACGCCTTGCTGGTGATCGCGTCCTTCCAGCGCGGATCGACCGCGTCCAGCCAGTTCTTCGGCGCCTGATCCGCCGGGACCAGATTGGGATTATACGCGATCGCCGCGACCCCGATCGCACCCCAGGTCCAGAATCCCTCCGGCTTGCTTTTCCAGTCCGCCTGGTAATGCACCATCTCCGGCGACCGGTATTCCATCCATCCGCCACGCTTTTGCAAATCCAGCACCAGACTCATGTCCGAGAGCTGAACCACGTCCACGAGGTAGGATTTCGCCTGTCGTTCCGAGAGCAACTTCGCGTAAAGCGCCCCGGCCTGGAGTCGCACGTAGCCGGTGGAGATTTTCGGAAACATCTTATGGAAACGGGCCAGCACCTTCTCCGACCCATCTTCGGGGTCGGTTGAGTAGACGACCACCGAACCCTCGGCCTCGGCTTTGGCGATGTCGGCGCAGGTCTTGAACCCGTCCATCTGCACCGGATTGGGGCACAAATCGGCGGCATGGGCCGCGGTCGCACACAACAGCACGGCCGCGATGGTTGCGAAAAGGCGCATCACGCACCTCCCTTTTGAAACTTCTTGCAACCGTTAGAGCACAGCCCATCCAAGTCGGAAACCGTCCGACGGTTGATCGGGGGCGCTGGAAGCACTGGCACCGACCAATCCAGCCGACACGCGCCCTGTTCGCTTGCGTGTTGCTCAGCAACCGGAACAGTCATGGCTGCCGATCGCATTCCTGACAGCGCTCGAACTCGCCGCCATGCAACGCCGGCCCGCGGCGATCCTGCCGCCCCATCCGATCGCCGAGGGGGGCAATTTTTCCTTTGACGCGAATTAACGCGAAAGTTATTCATGGCGCGATGAACCCAACGGCGACACCCACCCCCTGGCCGAACCCAACCGATCCCACACAGGATCGGGCCGGTCGCGCCATGCCGCAAGGCATCGCCGCGCTTCTCCAACTCGTCCGCATCCTTCTCACCCATGGCCGCCGTCTCATCGAAACCGTCAACACAAAGGGTGAGACGCCCCAATTCGCCTCCATCGGGGTCGCCTTCGGCACACACAACCTCCCTGTGGTCCTCGCCCGTATCCAGCGGGGCATGCTCCGGCTTCTCGCGCTCGACGCATACCTGTGCCAGCGCGCCCAAAAAGGCCGGGAAATTCCCCCCGTCGAACCCCGCGTCACGCCTGTCCAGGCGGTCGAACCGAAACCCGAGCGCGGCGCGGAACCCAAATCCCCCCGCAAACGCAGCCGCCCCTACAATCCGGACTCTGCCCACATCCCCACGTTTGAAGAACTCCTGGCCGAGGTGCGCCGCACCCCCATCGGGCGCACCATCGCTCGAGTCTGCCTGGAACTTGGCATTGTGCCTTGTTTCTGTACCGGAGAGATGGGCAACGCGCTTCTTCAGACACTGGAACTGTATGGCGGCAGTCTCGCCAATCTCTTCTCGATCCGCCGCAAGCGCGAAATCGCGTTCCAGAAGGAACGCGACAAACGCCCTGACACATGGGCGTGGAACTGGCGAGACACGCGCAAAGAACGAATGCGCCAGGTGCTGGGTTATCTGATCGGCGAAGAACCGCCCGACGACCCCGTTTTATTCACGGCCTGAACCAACCTTATCGGAAACGATAAGGGCGCTGGCGCGCGTCGTCACGCCGGCGCACGCCGCCGCCGCAACAGACGCCGGACGCCCCAGACCAACAGTCCCGCCACCGGCAGCCAGGGCAGCACCGCCGCCGACACAACGATCAACGCGGCGACCGAGGCCATCAACCCGTTGGAAAATCCATCGATCGCCTCCCGAACCGGCGTGCTGTCGAACGTCCCGGGCGGCGGCGCAATACTGGCGTAGCTGACATCGACCTTCACCGTATCGGTGATCGTCCGCAGATAATCCCGCTGTGCCGTCTGGCTTTCGATCGTCGCCTGCACGTCGGCCAATTGCTTCTCGATCGCGATCACCTCGGCAACCGTCGTGCCCGCCTTTTGCAGCATCCCCGTCAACCGGTCGCGCAGCGCGGTCTGTGCCGCCAGCCGTTTCTCCACATCCAGAAAGGCCGCCGTCTGATCCTCCGCCGTTTCCGACTGATGGATCAGTCGCGCCGGTGCCGCCACGATCTTCGCCGCGAAGGCCGCGTATTTATCAGGCGGGATGCGGACCGAGATCGAGGCCTGAACATCTCCATTGTACAGCCGATTGACCTGCGCGGTCAGCACAGTCCCGCCCGCTGCCAGACAGTCCGCCAGATTCTGCTCCTCAAACCGTTGCACCTCGCCGCTTGGAAGTGCCACCGCGAACACGTGCGAAACAGCGATCCGCCGCACCGGCGCGCCCGCGGGATTGGCCGGTGCGTCCGCGACCGGCGCCGGCGCCGACAGGCCGGGCGGCGGCGCCGGTGGCCGTTCCTTGCAGGAAGCGGACAACAGCAATGCCGCGACGGGCAGCAGCCGGGCGAACCGGCGGATCATGCGGCCGTCCTTTCCTGTGTCACGCCGCCACGCCCTCCACCGGCGGCAGCGGCGCCCGCCCCCGGATCATGTCGGATGCCTTTTCGGCAATCATCATCGTGGACGAATAGGTATTCGCCGATGGCATGTTCGGCATGATCGAAGCATCGACGACCCGCAGGTTCTGCAGCCCATGCACTTTCAATTCGTCGCTGACGACCGCCGTCTTGTCCGACGCGGGACCCATCCGCGCCGTCCCGATCAGATGATACGATGTCGAGCCATACTGCCGCGCGTAGTCCAGCCATTCGTCGTCGGACTGCGCGTCCGGGCCGGGCAGTTCGTCGCGGTCGAAGAAGTGCGACAAGGTCTTGGTATGCAGCAACGCGCGCGCCAGCCGCATCCCGCGCACCAGCACGCGCTGGTCCATCGGATCCTTCAGATAATTCGGCTGAATGATCGGATCCTCGAACACATCGGTCGATCGCGCCCTGACATACCCGATGCTTTCCGGCCGGTGCTGCCAAACCCCGCAGGTCATGCCGGGATAATCGTCGAGTAACCCGACAAACCCCTGCTTGTAGCTGGCGGGACTGAACACGCCCTGGATATCGGGCTGGCGCATCGTGTCTTCGGTCTTCCAGAACCAATGCACGATCGAAGGACTGGTTGCGAGGATCGATGGCTTGCCCATCGTCCAGCGCGCGATCTGCCCCATCAGGCCGAGCCCGTGCGACATTTCGTTCATCGTCCGAACGTTCTTCACCCGTGCGACGATGCGGGCGCTGTAATGGTCGCGGAAATTCTCGCCCACCGGCAGATCGGCGATGACCGGCACGCCCAGTTCCCCCAGCAGCCAGGCCGGCCCGACGCCCGAAACCTGCAACAGCCGCGCCGTGTTCGCGGTCCCTGCGGAAACGATCACCTCCCGCCGCGCGAAAACACGCCGCCGCGTCGTCCTGTCCCGATCGTCGATATACTCGACGCCGATGGCTTTGGTGCCATCGAACAGAATCTTCGCCGCGCGCGCATCGGTGCGCACATCCAACCGACCGGTCGCCCGCGCCGGGTGCAGGAAAACCCGAGCGGCTGAGTGCCGGAAACCGCGGTTGATCAGGCGCTGGAAGTAGCCGACCCCCGCCTGATTATCTCCGGAGTTGTAATCCTCGCAGCGCGGGATTCCCAACTCCGCCGCGCCTTCGATAAATGCTTCGTTAACGGGGTGGATAAAATCGTTGTCCGTGACCGGCAGGCTGCCGCCACGCCCGTGGATACGGTCGTCGCCGACGCCGACCCGGCGCTCGCCGCGTTTGAAATACGGCAGGATATCCACATAGCCCCAGCCGCGGTTGCCGCGCTGCGCCCAGTGGTCGAAATCCTCCCGCTGGCCGCGGTTGTAGATCATGCCGTTGATCGAGGAAGATCCGCCCAAGGTGCGCCCCTGCGTCGTGGGGATGCGGCGGCCGTTCGTGCCCGGGCCCGGTTCCGTCTGGAACTGCCAAGTGTAGGTCGGGTTGAACAGCATCTTGATGAAGCCGGCGGGGATATGGATGAACGGGTGCCGGTCGGGCGGCCCGCACTCCAAAGTGCAGACCGTGGTGCCGGGCTCCTCGGTCAGCCGCTTGCTCAGCACGGAGCCGGCCGCGCCGCTGCCCACGATCACATAATCGTAACTGTTGCCGTCCTGGTTTGCCATCTTCTGCCTGCTCGGTTACGTGTTGGTGAGACATCTTATACCAATCGTCTGAAATCTGGAGCCGTGGCCACGGGCGGTCGCGCATCCGGTTCGTCTCACGGGTGGAGTTCGCGCGGAAGGGTGGTATCGTGAAGTTGGCGAGTGGGATTTTTCCAAGTCTGCTGAGCGTTTGTACCGCAACGGCGGTCCTGACGCCGATGCCATGTCAGGCGTCGCAAGAGAATTTCGAAGCTGTTCTTTTGGTGATCGAGCCTAGTACCCACTATCGCTGGAACCTGAGTCATGATTCGTAGGGGGTATGAAAGCGATTCCCCTGGCGACCGTGATCGTCCTGAGCGTGGAGGAGCGTAAGGCCCTCGA
>CAIRCM010000131.1 GCA_903877125.1 uncultured Acetobacteraceae bacterium
AATCGAGGCCGAGGCGATGTGGCTGCGGGAGGCGAGCTTCCGCCTGCGCCGGCTGACGCCGGGTATCCCGGTGGCGTTGCTCGAACAGGCCGCCATCGCCGGAGCGCTGACCCCCGACCTGGCACGCGCCCAGGCCGCCGCGCAGCCGTTGGCGCAGCGGCTCGATGACGTGGCGCTGTCCGCCGAGCGCGGCTGGGTGGTGATGGCCGATGCGGCCGGGATCACGCTGGCGCGCACCGTGCGCGGCGTGGCGGAGCGCTATCTGATCGACGCGGCCACGTTGCGCAGCACCGAGGCGCGCTGGCTCGACGAGCGCCACGCGGCCCTCGCCGAGCGCTTCAAGGCCCCGGCGCAGCTCAAGCTCGACAACACCGAGGCCGTCGCCTCCGGCCCGGCCAGCGCGTTCGACCGCATCATCGCCCATGGGCGGCGCGGGCTGACGATCCAGCGCTTCAAAGGGCTTGGCGAACTGAACCCGGAGCAGCTCTGGAAAACCACGCTCGACACCGCCGCACGCACCTTGTTGCAGGTCAAGGTCGGGGATGTCGAGGAAGCCGGCCAGGTGTTCTCGACCCTGATGGGCGACGTGGTGGAACCGCGCCGCGACTTCATCGTCACCAACTCGCTGAAAGTGGCCAATCTGGACGTGTGATGCTGCGCGCCGGGGCGCCTGATCAAGGCGCCCCGTTCTCCTCAGCGGCCCGACTTCGCCTCGCGGAACGGCGTGTTGCTCTCGGCCAGACGGCGCAGCAGGGCGGAGGGCGCCCAGCGCGCGCCGTATTGCTGGTGCCAGGAGGCGATCTGCGCGTAGACATCCTGCACGCCGATGCTGTCGGCCCAGTACATCAGCCCGCCGCGATAGCGCGGGAAGCCGAAGCCGTGCAGCCACATGATATCAACGTCGCTGGCCCGGAAGGCGATGCCTTCCTCCAGGATCTTGCAGGCCTCGTTGACCGAGGCGAAGAGCAGGCGGCGCAGGATTTCCTGGTCGGTGAAAGTGCGGGGCGCATTGCCGAGCCTGGCTGATTCCTCGCGGATGATTTCGGCCACGATCGGGTCGGGATACGGCGTCCGGTCGCCTTTTTCGTAGCGGTACCAGCCCGCCGCGGTCTTCTGGCCGAAGCGGCCGAGTTCGCACAGCCGGTCCGGGATCGGCTGTTTGCGGTAGTTGGGGTTCTCTGCCGCGCGGCGCTTGCGGCTGGCCCAGCCGATGTCGAGCCCGGCGAGGTCGCCCACCGCGAAGGGCCCCATGGGATAGCCGAAATCGACCATCGCCTTGTCGATCTGTTCGGGCAGCGCGCCCTCCTCCAGCATGATCACGGTCTCGACCGAGAACGGCGCCCGGCTGCGATTGGCGAGGAACCCGTCGCAGTTGCCGCAGGCCACGCTCAGCTTGCCGATGGCCCGGCCCATTTTCATCACCGAGGCCAGTGTGCCGGGTGACGTGGCGGCGCCGTTCACCACTTCGAGCAGCTTCATCACATTGGCCGGGCTGAAGAAATGGGCGCCGGCCACATCCTCGGGCCGCTTCGTCGCCGAGGCGATTTCGTCGATGTTGAGGGCGGAGGTGTTGGAGAGCAGCAGGGCGCCGGGCTTCATCACCGCGTCGAGCTTGGCGAAGACCTCCTTTTTCGGCCCCATCTCCTCGAAAATCGCCTCGATCACCGCATCCGCGTCGGCGATCGCCTCGTAGGTGTCGACCGCCGTGATCCGGGACAGGCGGGCATCCATCTCGGCCTGCGACAGGCTGCCTCGCTTGACCGAGGTTGCGTAGTTGTCGCGGATGCGGTTCATGCCGCGCGCCATCGCCTCGGGCGAGGCCTCCAGGATTTTCACCGGGATGCCGAAATCGGCGAAGCTCATCGCGATGCCGCCGCCCATCGTGCCGGCGCCGATCACCGCGGCATGGCCGATCTCCTTGACGGCGGTGTTGTCGGGCAATCCGGGGATGCGGGCAGCCTCGCGCTCGGCGAAGAAGGCGTAACGCAGCGCCCGCGCCTCGTCGGAATTCTCAAGCTCCAGGAACAATTCCTGCTCGCGCAGCACGCCCTGGTCGAACGGCAGGGTGCAGGCGGCTTCCACGGCGGCGATGCAATTATAGGGTGCCTTCTGGTTGCGGGCCTTGCGGGCGATGGATTTGCGCATGGCGTCGAACATGCCGGGATCGGCCTGGTATTCCGCGATCTGGGCCGTGCGGTCGCGCACGCGGGGCAGCGGGCGGATATCGGCCTTGGCCCGCGCCATGGCGATGCCGGCGGCCTTGAGGTCGGCGGTATCGTCGATCACCTGATCGAGAATGCCGAACGACAGCGCCTCGTCGGCCGGGACATGCCGGCCGGTGACGTTCTTGTCGAGCGCCCGCTTGGCGCCGATCAGCCGCGGCAGGCGCTGCGTGCCGTTGCCGCCGGGCAGGATGCCGATCAGCACCTCGGGCAGGCCGACCTTGGCGCTGCGCTTGGCGAGCCGGTAATGGCAGCCCATCGCATTTTCGAGCCCGCCGCCCAGGGCATAGCCGTGGATGGCGGCCACGATCGGCTTTTCGCTGCGGTCCATCACATCATAGGTCCGCGTGCCGATCGCCGGGCGCACCCGGCCCTTGCCGAACTGGCGGATATCGGCGCCGGCGATGAAGCTGCGGCCGGCGCCGATCAGCACGATGGCCTTGATCGCGGGGTCGGCATTGAACTGGTTGAGCCCGGCGATGATCCCCTCCGGCACGCCGGGACTGAGCGCGTTGACCGGCGGATTGTCGACGATGATGACGCCGACCTCGCCGTCACGCTCGAAATGGACCAGTTCCTTGTCGCTCATGGATGTTTCCCTGCCTGCGGTGTTCATTGGCCGCAACGCTATGCGGTTGTTCCACGCGCGTCGAGTGCGCCGCTCGCCCCCCTGCTTGCGCCCGCCCCCCGGACGGCAACATACTCGCCGCAATCAATCACGCGCCAAGGGAGGACCTTCATGGACCTGCGCTTCAGCAAGGAGGACGAGGCCTTCCGCCTCGAAGTCCGCACCTTCATCAATGAGAACCTGCCGGCCGATATCCGCGAACGTTCGCGCCTCGGCTACGCCTTCCGCAAGGAGGACACCGTGGCCTGGCAGCGCATCCTCAACAAGCAGGGCTGGGCCGCCTATTCCTGGCCCGTCGAATACGGCGGACCCGGCTGGACGCCGACGCAGCGGATGATCTTCCAGGAGGAGATCATGATGGGCAACGCCCCGGAAGTTCTGGGTTTCAACATCACCATGATCGGCCCGGTGCTGATGCACTTCGCCACCCAGGAGCAGAAGGACTACTTCCTGCCCCGCGCCCGCAACCTTGACGATTGGTGGTGCCAGGGCTTCTCCGAACCCGGCGCCGGCTCCGATCTCGCCTCGCTGAAGACCGCCGCCGTGCGCGATGGCGATGACTATGTGGTGAACGGGCAAAAGATCTGGACCTCGACGGCGCACAACGCCGACTGGTGCTTCGTCCTCGTCCGCACCAACCCCGAGGCTCGTAAACGGCAGGAGGGCATCTCCTTCCTGCTCGTCGACATGAAAACGCCCGGCATCACGGTGCGCCCCATCATCTCGATCGACGGTTCGCATCACCTGAACGAAGTGTTTTTCGACGACGTGCGGGTTCCCGTCGAAAACCTCGTCCACCAGGAAAACAAGGGCTGGGACGTTGCGAAATTCCTGTTGGGCAACGAACGGACTGGCATCGCGCGCCTTGGCAAATCGAAGGAGCGTGTGAACGCCTCGATCGAAATGGCGCACAAGGTCAATGCCAATGGTCGCCCGCTGATCGACGATGCGGTGTTCCGCCAGCGTGTCGCGCAATTGCAGGTCGATATGAAGGCGCTGGAAATCACGCAGTACCGAGTCGTTTCCGCCTACGACAAGGCTGGCGGCGGCCGGCCGGATCCGTTGTCGTCCGTGCTCAAGGTCAAAGGCACCGAGCTGTTGCAGGCAACCACGGAACTCGCCGTCGACGTCGCCGGCCCCATGGCAACGCCCATATGGGCCCGGGAACTCGCCGCGCTGAATGAACCCGACGATCTGCTGGAGGCGTCGTCCGCCTCGGTCGGTTCGTATCTGTTCCTTCGGGCTGCCTCGATCTATGGCGGCACGAATGAGATTCAGAAGAATATTCTCACCAAAGCCGTGTTGGGGCTGTAATGGACTTCGAACCCTCCGACGACCAGCGCTTGCTGATCGAATCCGTCAGCCGCATGCTGGCGGACAACTACTCCTTCGCCCAACGCAAGACCTATATCGCCGCGCCCGAAGGCTGGAGCACCGCGATCTGGTCGCAATTCGCCGAACTCGGCCTGCTCGGTCTTCCGTTCCCGGAACAATATGGCGGCTATGGCGGCGGCGCACAGGAAGTTATGCTGGTCATGCAGGCCTTCGGCCGCGTCCTGGTGGTCGAACCGTATTTCCCAACCGTCATCCTGGGCGGGACCGCGATCATGGCCGCAGGCACCGATGCGCAGAAACAGGCCATCCTGCCCGCGATTGCCGAGGGCAGCCTCAAACTGGCCTTCGCACATGGCGAACGCCAAGCCCGCTACGATCTGACGGATGTCGTCACGACAGCGAAAAAAGACGGTGACGGTTGGATTCTGGACGGTTCCAAAACCGTGGTGGCCCATGGCGATTCCGCCGACACCCTGATCGTCAGCGCCCGCACCTCGGGTGATCGCTACGATCATGACGGCATCACCCTGTTCCTGGTCGATGCGAAAACCCAAGGTGTCGCCCGCCGGGGCTATGTGACCCGCGATGAAAGCCGGGCGGCCGATATCTCGCTGTCCAACGCCCGCGCGACGGCGGTCCTGGGCACCGTCGGCCAGGGCCTGTCGATCATCGAGAAAATCGTCCAGGCCGGCATCGCCGCCACCGCCGCCGAAACCGTCGGCGCCATGGAAGCGATGAACGAAATGACCCTGGAATACAGCAAAACCCGCGTGCAGTTCGGCAACCCCATTGGGACCTACCAAGTCGTTCAGCACCGGTTGTCCGATATGTTCATGACACAGGAGCAGGGTCGTTCCATGGCGATGCTCGCGACCATGAGCCTGGAAAACCCCGATCCCGCCGCCCGCGCGCACGACATGGCGATGGCGAAAGTCGGCGTCGGGCAGGCCGGACGTTACGTGTCGCAAAGCGCGGTGCAAATGCATGGCGGCATCGGCATGACGGAGGAATATGCCGTCGGCCACTACTTCCGTCGCTGCATGGTGATCGAACGGCTGTTCGGCGACCCGGCCTACTACCTGCAACGACTGGCCGACGAAGTCGCGTAAAGCCCCCTAAGTGTCCTCCCCAACGGCTTTCCGCCTGAGTTCGTTCAGGCGGTTCTCGCCGTTGGGGGTTTTAGGGTCGATCGCCATTACCTTCTGCCAAGCGGCATAGGCACCCTTCCAGTCCTTACGGCCGGTGGCGATGTCGGCCAAGGTTCTCCAGACCGAAAACGCCCGTGGTTCAAGCTTCAAAGTTTGCTGGAAATCCGCGACCGCGCCCGGAGTGTCCCCCGATTCGAAACGCGCGATACCCCGCTGATGCCACGCCTCGGCAAGCGTTGGGTCCAGAACGATCGCATCGCCGAACGTCTCGATCGCGTCGGCGTACGCTTCGCCTTTCAGCTCGCGTAGGCCGCGATGCATCAGCAGCGTCACCGCCGCCGTGCCGCCATCGATCCACAACTGCTCGATCTTCTCCTCCAACGGCCGAGCGGCGTCGGAATCCTGCGCCGCCTTCAGATCGCCCAGCAGTTTGTCCACCATCGCCCGCTTTTCCGCCGGCGTCTGCCCAAACGCCAATCCGGGCACCAGCACCAACAGCAGCGCAAGGCGCTTCACGGCACGGTCGCTGGTTTCGGTCCGCCCGCCATCCAGTCGAGCAGTTCGATCGTATGCACGACCGGCAATTCGTCCCCCGCGAGTTGGGTCAGGCAGCCGATATTGCCGGCGGCGATCAGGTCTGGCTTCCGGGCCTTGATATTCGCCAGCTTGCGCGCACGCAGCTGACCGGCGATCGCGGGTTGCAGCATGTTGTATGTGCCGGCGGACCCACAGCAGATGTGGCCTTCGGCCGCCTCCACCACTCGGAAGCCCGCCCGCCCCAGCAGGGTTTTCGGCGCGGCGGTAATCTGTTGCCCGTGCTGTAGGCTGCAGGCGGAATGATATGCGACCGTCAGCCCCGGCGCCGCACGCGTGGCGGCATAGCCAAAGCCGGCCAGGAACTCGGTCACATCTTTCGCCAACGCGGCGACCTTTTCAGCTTTCTCTCGCAGCGGATATTCGCGGAACATGAAGCCATAGTCCTTGATCGTCGTGCCGCAGCCTGAGGCGTTCACGATGATCGCGTCCACATCCAACGCCGACCAAGCTTCGATATTCGCACGTGCGCGCAACATCGCCGCGTCATGCTGTCCCATATGGTGATTGAGCGAGCCGCAGCAGCCGGCTTCCGCGGCTACCACGACTTCGACGCCCAGCCTGGTGAGCAACCGGATGGTCGCCTCATTGATCGACGGCGACAACACCTGCTGCGCGCAACCAGCCAGCAGAGCAACCCGAGCCTTGCGTGCGCCGAGGGCCGGGTGGATGCCAGGGCGCTCGACGGCACTGGGACCGGGTAGGTGGGTGGGCGCCAATGCCAGCAGTGCCCGCAGCCGCTGCGCCAACATCGATTGGCCAGGAATCAGCCCAGCGAAAGGCCGAGCAACCCGCGCCGCGACCAGTGCGGCTCGGAACAACAAAGGCCGGGGAATGATCGCGCCAAGCACCCCGCGCAGCAGCCGTTCCGTGAAAGGTCGTTTGTAGGTGTTTTCGATATAGGCGCGTGCGTGATCCACCAGATGCATGTAGTGCACCCCCGACGGGCAGGTGGTCATGCAGGACAGGCAGGACAGGCACCGATCCACGTGGCGTACGACAGCCTCGGTCGCCGGCTGGCCTTTTTCCAGCATGTCTTTGATCAGGTAGATACGCCCGCGCGGACTGTCCAGTTCATCGCCCAGCAGCAGAAATGTAGGGCAAGTGGCCGTACACATGCCGCAATGCACGCAGCTGCGCAGCACCTGATTGGCGACCGCGGTGTCGGGGTTCTTTAGTTGCTCAAGCGAGAAATTCGTCTGCATCAGTTAAGGTTCGGCTGTTGCGGCAGCTTCGCCGGCCGGGTGAACAGCAGATAGACCGCCCAAACGCAACAGATTATCGCGCCGACGAAAAACGGTAGAGACAAACCAGTCTCGTTCCGGTTCACGACCGCAACTACAAGGCCAAGCGCAACGCTGACGACCATGAGCAGAAATTGCCGACTCAGCAACGAGTTGGCAACATAATCTTTCCGAAAGGTCTCGTACCCGACCATGAAGCTGAACATCAGCATCGGAATATCGATGTAACTCGATATGTACATTCCGCCCCCTCTCACAATCCCGCGTAGAGCCGGCCCGGGTTCAGCACCCCCGCCGGATCCAAAGATGCCTTCATCCGCCGGGTAATCGCCGCCAACGCCGGAACCTCGGGGGGCACCACATCCACAGCGCTGCGCAGACAATCCGGCCCACGCAGCAGCATCCAAGTTCCCTCAGCCGTTCGGGTGGCGGTCTCAACCTGCCGGTGGGCTGCCGCCGATGCCGGTCCAGACAGCCAAACCAGGCCACCGCCCCAGTCCAGAAACCCAACAATCCCGGCCGCTGCAACCGCAGCCAGCACGCCAGGCCCGGCCGAGGGTCTAACCGACACCCGCCAAACCGCATCCCCGAGCGGCAGTGGCAAAACATCGCGCACCGACTTCCAGATCGTCCGAGATGACGCTTCGTCCAGTATCTCAGCGCCCGGAATGCCCAGTTCTGCTCGCAATTTTTCTGTCCGATACGCAACCGAGGCCGCGAAGTCTTCGATCCGAACCAGTCCCACCGGCCCATCGAATCCCGCGCCTTTCGGCAACCAGGCCGCCCCCGAAACGCCGTAAGGCGATCCCAGCGCCGCCGACAGCGCCGCCACCCCGGTAACCGCGTCGAGCCCCGGCAAAACCAGTGTCGCCGATGTCGCCGAAGCCGGCAGAACCTTCAACGTCACCTCGGTGATCACGCCGAGCGTCCCGTGACTGCCGGTGAACAGCTTGCAAAGGTCGAGACCGGTGACGTTCTTCAGCACCCGTCCCCCGGAGTGGATCACTTCCCCCCGTCCGCTGACAGCGCGAATTCCCATCACATGATCCCGCATCGCCCCCCAGGCCACCCGGCGCGGGCCGGACAGATTGGTCGCCGTGACCCCACCAATGGTCTGCGGCCTGCCGTTTGCACCGAAAATCCGCGAAAGATCCGGCGGCTCGGCCGTCAGTTGCTGGCCCTTCTCAGCCAGCGCCGCCTCGACCTCCCCAATCGGCGTGCCGGCGCGGGCGGAAATAATCAGCTCGCTCGGCGAATAGAGCGTGATGCCAGACAGCCCAGCGGTGGACAGAACCCGGGCCGTCTCCACCCGGCGCAACATGCCCGATTTGGTCCCATTGCCATGCACCCAAAGCGGTTCCCGAGCGGCGGCCGCGCTAACCACCGCATCCTGAACGCCGGCCTCGTCGGTGGGGAGCAGCGCGAGAGTCACGCGGCCTTCGCCATGGCAACGGGGTCGATCAGGGGGAACACCTTGCTCGGATTCAACAACCAATCCGGATCGAACGCGGATTTGATCGCCCGTTGCTGCGCCAACTCGTGCGGCGCGAACTGCACCGGCATCAGGTCCCGCTTCTCAACACCCACACCATGTTCCCCGGTCAGGCAACCGCCGACCTCCACGCAGAGCTTGAGGATATCGGCGCCGAACATCTCAGCCTTCTGGAAACTGGCGGGGTCGTTGGCGTCGAACATGATCAGCGGATGCAGATTGCCGTCGCCGGCATGGAAGATATTGGCGACCTTCAGTCCGTAGCTGTCGGACATTTCGCCAATTCGGCGCAGCACTTCCGGCAGGCGGGACGTCGGGATCGTGCCGTCCATGCACAGGTAATCCGGGCTGATCCGCCCGATCGCGCCGAACGCGCCCTTGCGCCCTTTCCAGATGGCGGCGGACTCTTCCGCGGATTGGGATACCTTCAGGCTGATCGGATCGAATCGCTGGCAGATCGCCTTCAATTGCTCCAACAGATCGTCCTGCTCGGCGACGCTGCCCTCGACCTCGATGATCAGCATGGCCTCCGCGTCCAGCGGATAGCCGGCATGGGCAAATGCCTCGCAGGCGTGGATCGCCGGCCGGTCCATGAATTCCAGCGCGACCGGAATGATCCCGGATGCGATGATCGCGTCCACGCACCGCCCAGCGATTTCGTTCGAGGTGAAGGCCGCCAGCATGGCCCGCGCCCCCTCGGGCGAACGGAGAATACGCACGGTGACTTCCGTCACAACGGCGAGCATGCCCTCGCTGCCGGTCAACAAACCAAGCCAGTCGTAGCCGGCGGCGTCGAGGTGTTCGCCGCCGATGTCAAGAATTTCCCCGTCGATGGTGACGATCTTCAAGCCGAGGAGATTGTTGGCGGTGACCCCGTACTTCAGGCAGTGCGCCCCGCCCGAATTCATGTTGACGTTGCCGCCGATCATGCAGGCAAGCTGCGACGACGGGTCGGGCGCGTAGAAGAACCCATCGGCTGCGACGGCGTTGGTAATGCCGATATTGGTCACGCCGGCCTGCACGGTGGCCACGCGGTCCGGATAGTTGATGTCCAGGATGCGGTTCATCTTCATCATGCCGACGACGACCGCGTCCTCCATCGGCAACGCCCCGCCGGATAATGACGTGCCTGCACCGCGCGGGACGACCCGCACGCCATTCTGATGGCAGAACCGCAGCACCGCGGCGACCTGTTCGGTGGTTTCCGGCAGCGCGACGGCCAGCGGCATCTGCCGATAGGCCGAAAGACCGTCAGTTTCATATGGCTTGAGGCGGGTTTCGTCGCTGATCAGGCTGGTTGACGGCACAATATCGCTCAGGCCGGCGACGATGGCGTCGCGGCGGGCCAGGGTTTCTGGCTTGGGGTCAGGCAGGCGGATCATCGCGGTTCTCCCTCTCGCCAGAAGATGGCGTCTGGATGGCGGCGGAGCAACCGCCATTTTTACCCCGGGCTCGCGGCGATCAGTTCGGCTTCTGCCCAGTCTCCCGATTGAACCGAATAAGGTCTCCCTCCAAGGCCCATTGCAGCCGAGCCTTCATGCTTGTCCCCAGGAACGCGGCGCAACTGCCGGTCGCTTCGGACGCCGGGTTGGCGCCGCCGCATTCCCTGACGGGGCGCCACGCGACCGGATCGGCCCAGAAGCTCGCGCCTTCCACAAACGCGTATTCCAGCGTGTTGCGCTCCAGTCCGACCAGCGCATTCCAATCCAGTCCATAGGTCTCCACCGCGCGCTGCAATTCATGCGTGCGATCGATCCGTTCGATCCCCTCATCGTCGGTCGAAAGAACCACCGGCACGCCATAGTTCCGGTAAACCGGGAACGGGTGGTCGGCACCCTTCACACCCAGGATTTGCGCGTTGCTCGTCAGGTTCACCTCCACCGCGACCCGGCGCTGCGCCATTTCCTTCAGCAGCGAAAACGGATTCTCCTCATACATCACGTCCACTCCGTGACCGATGCGCCTGGCGTGCCCAAGTTCGACCGCCTGACGAATGTGGAACAACAGCTCCTCCGGGCGCACCAATCCCATCGTCAACTCGCCCGCATGCAACGAGATATTGGTCGCAGGCAAACGCCCATGCAGATAGTCCAGCATATGCATCTGGTCGGTATAGTTCGCGAGCGCTTTCGGATCGTCCTCCGGCGCGACGTAGTCGAGGCCCACGACCCGCGAGTCCGCTTGTTGCAGCAGCCCGCCGAACATCGTCTGGGTGAACACGCGCGCCGCGCTGCCGGTGCGGCTGACCTGCTGGAGCCACCGGACCGTCACGCCGCAGCCGGGATGCGCGTCCTTTGTGCCGCACTGCATCACCGCCCGCATCCGCTGCTCGACAGCGTCGATTTCAGGCGTTGCCGCCTTCACCAGATCGGCCAGCCCGGCGGCATTCAGGGCGGCCTCGAACGCGGCGGGATCGCCGGTCCAGGGATGGTCCTTCGCCACCGTATCCGCGAGGTTCCCCAGTTGAGCGGACTGGAATGTGATCATCAGCTCGATGTAACGCATGCGCTGGCGTCCGGCGCGATCGGCGACCTCGGCCGCCAGATCGCCGGCTGAGGCGGCGCCACCGAACAGGCCGAAGGCGGCGAAGAAATGGTCATGGCCACTGTTTCCGCTCGTCGGCACGAAGTCCCGCATCGACCAGGCATCGACCAGCGCGTTGTTCAGCTTGGCGTCGGTCAATGCATCCCTAAGGGGACGGTTCGGCGCCGTGCAGGGTGGTGTCCAAACCACGGCGCCCGTCGCCGGGTTCACGCAACGGTCCGCCGCCGCGCCGGCACGAATGATGGCCTCCGCATAGGCGGCGCCGCTCAGGTGGTTATGCAGATCGCCACCCTTGGGCATGCGATACAGAAACGCTCGCAGCAGGGGTGGCGCCTTTCTCGCCGCCGCAAACGCATCGGCCGCCGGTGCGCTGTTGGCCGGCGGCGCTGCGAGTGCCAGCAGCACAGTGGCGACAATCGCCGATCCGACCTTGGACATGACCTCTCCCATTTGGTTTGGCGCCCAGCGCGAGAGCACCTTATACGATTTGATTCTGCAATACACTTTCACCGCGCCAAAGACGTTCCAGGTTGTCCAGCAGGATCGCGTTGACGTTCTTTTCGTACTGCGTGGTTTCGCCACCGGTATGCGGCGTGATCAGCACGTTCGGCATCGCCCAAAGCGGACACGTTGCCTCCGGCGGTTCGGGATCGGTGCAATCCAGCGCCGCGCCGGCAATCATACCGGCTTGGAGTGCCGCAATCAGCGCCGCTTCATCCACGCAACCACCGCGCGCGACGTTCACCAGATAGGCCGATTCGCGCATTTTCCTCAGTGCTACGGCGTCGATCACATGCTTTGTCTCCGGCGTCAGCGGGCAGGTCAGCGCCACGAAATCCGCCCGCGGCAAATGCGCCCCCAGTTCGGACAGCGCGTGCACGCTGTCGGCATCCCCCGATCCGGCTGCAGGATCGCGCCGGAACCCGATCACCGTCATGTCGAACGCCTTGGCCAGCCGGGCCAGGCGCCCACCAATGCGCCCGAGGCCAACGACAATCAGCGTCTTGCCCCCAAGCTCGTCCTCCCGCTGGGTCAGATCGCCGATCATGCCGCGCCAGACACGCCGGGCCTGATTGTCGCGTGCCTCCGGCAGCCGGCGGGCCAGAGCGAGAATAAGACCGATCGCATGTTCGGCGACCGCCCGGGCATTCACCCCGGCCGCGCTGGCCAACCGGATGCCGGCCGCCGCCAGAGCCACCTTGTCGTACTGGTCGGTGCCCGAGCTGATGGATTGAATGAACGAAAGCCTCGTCGCCGATTGGATCAGACCATTGTGCCACATCCCGGACGCCACGATCACATCGGCTTCCGCGGCGCGCCGGTCCAACTCGGCGCGATCCCGCACCTCGAAACTCGCGATCCCGGTGTTCAGCGTGTCCCAGCACGCTTTCATCTGGTAGGCGGCATGGGCAAAGCAGATGCTGAGTTGGTCGCGGGGCGGGATCATAAGCGGGTTCCTTTCTGGTGCACCCAGTGTGGGGCAGTTTCCCGTACGCGCGAAAGTGGCTTAACCTCCGCAGCAATCATACCAGAGGAAACCGGCCATGGACGCGGTGAATTTCGACTTCGGCAAGCTTTACAGCGACGGTCTCCCGGACCCTGCCGCCAAATGGGCGCCATTCCCGCCCTACTATTTTGTCGGCGGTAATAACGACCCCGAGGAAATCCCCATCGAGGGGCTGATCGAAGCCGCCGCGTCCGTCCTGCGCCGGGAAGGCTCCAAGCTCGCGATCTACAATCTCGGCCTCGGCCCGCAGGGCTACCCCGGCCTGCGCCAGTTCGTCGCCGACAAGGCCAACCGCCATCGCGGCTTCAAGATCGGCATCGACGACATCCTGATCACCACCGGATCCGGCCAGGGCCTCGACATGATCAGCAAGCTGCTGGTCAATCCCGGCGATGTCGTGCTGTGCGAAGAATATTGCTACCAGGGCGCGATCAACCGCTTCCGCAAGATCGGCGCGAAGGTCGAGGGCATGAAGCTCGATCAAGACGGCATCGTGATCGACGCGCTGGCCGAGCAACTGGCGGCGATGAGGGCCAAGGGCGTGCAGCCCAAGTTCATCTATACGATCCCGACGATTCAGAACCCCACCGCCTCCATCCTCCCACTCGACCGACGCCACGCGCTGATCGCCCTCGCTCGGCAATACAACGTCGCGATTTTCGAGGACGAATGCTACGCTGATTTGTTGTGGGAGGGGATCGAAGCGCCGCCCGCCCTCTACGCGCTCGACCCCGGCTGCGTCATCCACCTTGGCTCCTTCTCCAAATCTCTCGCCCCCGCGCTGCGGCTTGGCTACATCGTCGCGGAGTGGGAAATCATGCGCCGCCTGCTGCCCCTGAAGGGCGACAGCGGCACCGGCGCCTTGGATCAGATGGTGGTCGCCGAATACTTCTCGAAGAACTTCGACAAACACCTGAACCACCTCAACGGCGTCCTGCACGACAAGCTGAAATGCATGGTCGAGGCCGTGCACCGCGAATTCGGCACTGCCGCCGAGTGTTGGGCACCGAAGGGCGGCATCTTCCTTTGGATCAAACTGCCGGACGGGATCGACACCCGCAAGCTCCTGAAACCGGCCGCCGCGCGTGGCATTGTGTTCAACGAAGGACCGGCCTGGGCCGTCAGCCCGGACAATTCCACGTCCCATCTGCGGCTCTGCTTCGCGATGCCCAGCAAAAAGGTCATCGAGGAAGGCGTCGCCGCCTTTGCCCAGGTTTGCTATGAGGAAACCGGCATTCCCGTGCGAAGCGCCAACGTTCAACGCGGCTGACAGAAGGAGTTCGTCGGATGATGAACGCAATGAAAGGCAACAATGGTCCCCGCTACCGCCACGTCGTGGATGAATCCGCGCCGTACGAGACCATCGCCGTCGACAAGCTGACCCCGATCATCGGTGCGGAAATCGGCGGCGTCGATCTTTCCGGGTCGATCTCCAACCGGCAGATGGACGAAATCCATCGCGCGCTGGCGGAGAACTCGGTCATTTTCTTCCGCGATCAGCATCTGTCGCCCGAACAGCATCTGGCTTTCGGCCGCAATTTCGGGGACCTCCACGTCCATCCCGCGGCGCCGCACGCGCCGGGGCTGGAAGAGTTGATGATCATCCACGCCGACAAGGACAGCCCCCGTGCCAACGGTGAAGGTTGGCACAGCGATGTGTCCTGCGATCCGGAACCGCCGATGGGCTCGATCCTGTATATCAAGACCTGCCCGCCGAAAGGTGGCGACACGCTCTTCGCCAGCATGTACGCGGCCTATGAGGCCTTGTCGGACCGCATGAAAGCCTATCTGGATGGCATGATCGCGGTCCACGACGGGGAAGAAACCTATCGCGGCACCTATAAGAACGTGGGGATGGCCGACAAGCCAGTCTACCCCCGAGCGGAGCATCCGGTCGTGCGCACCCACCCGGTGACCGGCAGGAAGGCGCTCTACGTCAACCGTGGCTTCACCCGCAATTTGGTCGGCGTGCCGCCCGACGAAAGCTACGCCATTCTCAACTATCTGTTCACCCATTCGGAAAGCCCATTGTTCCAATGCCGCTTCCGCTGGACCGAGAATGCGGTTGCCTTCTGGGATAATCGTTGCGTTCAGCACCGCGCGATGTGGGACTACTGGCCGCATACACGATCCGGCTTTCGCGTGACCGTCGCGGGCGACAAGCCCTACTGATCGCGCCACCGCCGCCGTTGGGGAGAATGAAGATGGCAAAACTGAAACTCAGCATCAACGGCACGGCGCACGATGTCGACGTCGATCCCGATACGCCCTTGCTGTGGGTCATCCGCGAGTGGGTCGGTCTGACCGGCACCAAATACGGTTGCGGCATCGCCCAATGCGGCGCCTGCACCGTGCACCTGGATGGCGCCGCCACAAGGTCCTGCCAAATCCCCGCCGGTTCGGTCGGAGAAGCCAAAATCACCACGATCGAGGGTCTTTCGCCGGACGGCATGAGCCACCCGATCCAGGTCGCCTGGTTGCAACATGACGTGCCGCAATGCGGCTACTGCCAGTCCGGCCAGATCATGGCCTCGGCCGCGCTGCTGGCGGCCAAGCCGCATCCGACGGACGCCGATATCGCCGACATGGTCACGAATATCTGTCGATGTGGAACCTACCAGCGGATCAAGGCGGCGATCCACACCGCGGCGGAACTCACCGTTCCCGCCACTGGCAAAGCGTAGGAGCGGACCATGGCACAGACACTCAGCCGCCGTTTCTTCCTTACCGCCTCGGCCGTGGCCGGCGGCGGTTTCTCCCTGGGCTGGTCGCTGCCAAAGGCCCAGGCCGCCGAAAATGCTCCCTTCGAACTCGGCATCTGGGCGACCATCGCCGCCGATGACACGGTCACGATCCGCATCGCTCGTTCCGAGATGGGGCAGGGGACCATGACCGGCCTCGCCCAACTCGTCGCCGACGAACTCGATGCCGACTGGCGCTTCGTGAAGACCGAATTCGTCACGCCGGAAGCCAACCTCGCCGCCAAGCGCGCTTGGGGCGACATGTCGACCGGCGGCAGCCGTGGCATCCGAGCCTCGGTTGACTATGTGCGCAAGGGTGGCGCGGCGGCGCGGGCCATGCTGGTGCAGGCCGGGGCGGCGAAGTGGGGGGTGCCTGCTGGCGAATGTGTCACCGCGTTGAACGTTGTGACCCACACGCCCAGCGGCCGTCGCCTGCGCTACGGGGAACTCGCCGCTGACGCCGCCAAGCTCACCCCGCCGACCGATGTGAAGGTGAAAACCCCAGCGGAGTGGACGCTGATCGGACGAGGCGTCAAACGCCTCGACACCGCCGAGAAGCTCAGCGGCAAGCTGACTTACGCCATCGACGTGCAATTGCCGAACATGCTGAACGCCGCGATCGCGCAGTGCCCGGTGTTCGGCGGCAAGCTGAAATCCTTCGACGCCGCCAAGATCCAGCAGATGCCGGGCGTGCGGCACGTCGTCGCGGTCGACGACAACGCCGTCGCCGTCGTCGCGGATAAATGGTTTCAGGCCAAAACCGCTTTGGCCGCACTTCCGATCGTCTGGGACGAAGGCCCCAATGCCAAGGTCGACAGCCAACAGATCGACGCTCACCTCACCGCGGGCTTGGATGCCAAGGAAGCCGGTCTGGCGCAGGAACATGGCGACATCGTCGCCGGACTGGCCGGCGCGGCGACGAAGATCGAGGCGGTCTACAGCATGCCCTTCCAGCACCACGCCACGTTGGAACCGATGAACTGCACCGCCCAGTTCGCCGACGGCAAGGTGGAGGTCTGGGTGTCCAGCCAGAACGGCGATGCCTCCTTGGCCGCAGCAGCCGAAGCTGGCGGCGTCAAACTGGCTGACGTGAAGGTGCACAAGCACATCCTCGGCGGCGGGTTCGGTCGGCGCGGCCAGCAGGATCCGGTGAAACAGGCGGTCATCATCGCCAAGCAGGTGCCCGGACGCCCAATCAAGCTAATCTGGACCCGCGAGGAGGACATGACCCATGGGTTCTACCGTCCCATCGCCAAAGCGAAGATGACGGCCGGCCTGGATGCGAACGGAAACCTGACGACCTTGCACGCCCGCCTGTCCGCGCAGTCCATCGCGGCATATCTGGCGCCGCAGCGCATGGAAAACGGGGTCGATATGATCGCGTTCCAGGGCTGGACCAAGGACGAGTTCGGCTACATGGCCATCCCCAACCTGCGGATCGACGACGCCGTACGGAATACCCATGTGCCCGTCGGGTTCTGGCGCGGTGTGAACACCAACCAGAACGCGATTTTCATGGAATGCTTCATCGATGAGCTCGCGCACGCCACCGGCAAAGACCCGCTGGATTTTCGTCGGTCCCTTATGACCAAAAACCCCAAGCATCTGGCCGTACTGAACGCGGTGGCTGAAAAAGCCGGCTGGGGCACGCCGCTGCCGAAGGGCGTTCATCGCGGCATCGCGCAGAATGCCGGGTTCGGCAGCTATGTCGCCGCGGTGGCCGAGGTTTCGGTGTCGCCGAAAGGTGAACTCGCGATCCATCGCATCGTCGCCGGCACTGATTGCGGCTACGCCGTCAACCCCGAACAGATCGCCGCGCAGGTGGAAGGTTCTTTCGTCTACGGCCTCAGTGCCCTGCTCACCAGTGAGATAACCATCGACAAGGGCCGCGTGGTTCAGACCAATTTCGACAGCTACGAGGTTATGAAACTCGCCGCCATGCCGAAGGTCGAAACGGTGATCGTGCCTTCCGGCGGGTTCTGGGGCGGGGTCGGCGAGCCAACCATCGCCGTGGCGCCGCCCGCGGTGCTGAACGCCATCTTCGCCGCGACCGGCAAGCGCGTCCGCACTTTGCCGCTCAGTCACCAGGATCTGTCGCACGCATGATCGCGCGCTTGACCCTGGCGGCGGTCCTGCTCTGCGCGGCAGCCCCGCCGCCGGGGGCGAGCAGTTGTTCCGGGTGCCACGGCCCGGCCGCTCAGCTGCCTGTTCTGGCCGGGCGTCCGGTGGCGGACACCGTCGCGGCGATGGACGCCTTCCGCGCTGGCACCAGACCCGCGACCGTGATGGACCGGATCGCCAAAGGCTTCACCCCGGCGGAGACCCAGGCCATCGCCGCCTGGTGGGCGGAGGCGACGCCATGACCGCCCTGACCAGACGTGCTGTCGTCGCGACGGGACTGGCCGCGCCGTTCGTCGCCAGAGCCGAGACAGGCCCCGGTGTCATCGTCGTCGGCGGCGGGTTCGGCGGTGCCTCCGTAGCGCGCGCGCTGCGTCGCTACGGTGAAAATATGGACATCACCCTAGTCGAACCGAACGAAACCTTCATCGCCTGTCCCTTCAGCAATCTGGTGGTGGCCGGCGTACGAACCATCGACTCGCAGCAATTCGGATACAAACAGCTTGTCGCCGACGGGATTCGCGTCATCCACGCCGCAGTCATCGGAGTCGATCCAACCCGGCGGCGCGTGACACTGGCATCGGGCGAGAGCCGTCCTTACGATCGGCTGATCCTTTCCCCCGGTATCGACATCGCCTGGGGTGCGCTGCCCGGCTATGACGAGGCGGCCAGTACCCGCATGCCGCATGCCTGGAAGGCCGGCGCCCAAACCTTGCTTCTGCGCAAGCAACTTGAGGCGATGCCGGACGGCGGCACGGTCGTGATGTCCGTGCCGCCCAACCCGTACCGCTGCCCGCCCGGGCCATACGAACGGGCCAGCCTGATCGCCTGGTACCTGCGCGGCGCGAAGCCGAAGTCGAAACTGATCGTCCTCGACTCCAAAGACGCCTTCTCCAAACAGAAACTCTTTCAGGCCGGCTGGGCGCGCATGTATCCCAATATCCTGAAATGGGTATCCCAGTCCGACGGGGGAACGGTGACCGGCGTCGAACCGGCGACACTGACATTCCGTACTGATTTCGAGAGCTACAAAGCCGATGTGGCCAACGTAATCCCGCCGCAGAAAGCCGGGCACATCGCCGCCGTCGCGGGGGTCGCGGACAAGACCGGATGGTGTCCGGTCGATCCCATCACCTTCGAGTCCCGCCTCATCCCCGGCATCCATGTGATCGGCGATGCCGCCATTGCCGGGGCCATGCCCAAATCCGCTTTTGCCGCCAACGCTCAGGCGAAGGTTTGCGCACTCGCCGTGGCGCGCTTGCTGGTGGGTGCCACGCCCGACGAGCCGCGGCTGATCAATACCTGCTATTCTCTGGTGGCCCAGGGCTACGGCATATCGGTCGGCGCGGTCTATCGGCCTGTCAACGGTCTGCTGGCCGAGGTGCCGGGTTCCGCCGGCACCAGCCCGTTGGATGCGCCGGATCAATTTCGCTACCAGGAAGCCCAAAATGCCGATGCCTGGTTCGATCGTATCACGCACGAAGCGTTCGGTTAGCCTGGCCATGGCCGCGCTGTTGACCATGGCGGCCGGCGATGCCTCGCAGGGACGGGCCATCGTGATGAACCGGCAATTGAGCGCCTGCCTGCTGTGCCACGCCGGCCCGTTTCCCGATCCCAACCTACAGGGAAACCTGGCGCCGTCGTTGGCCGGCGTCGGGTCACGGATGACGTCCGAAGAATTGCGGTTGCGGCTCACGACCCCGCCGCCGGACAGCATCATGCCGTCCTATTCGACGACCACCGGCCGCCGCCAGATCGGCCTGCGGTGGGAGGGGAAGCCCATCCTCACGCCGCAACAGATCGAGGACGTCGTCGCATTCCTGACGACACTCAAGACGCCATGAAGCGGCGCCTGCTTCTGGCCGGATCGGCGGCATTGCTCGCAATTCGGCCCGCCCAGGCAACGCCGGTGCAG
This sequence comes from uncultured Acetobacteraceae bacterium, assembly GCA_903877125.1. Classification (GTDB taxonomy): domain Bacteria; phylum Pseudomonadota; class Alphaproteobacteria; order Acetobacterales; family Acetobacteraceae; genus Rhodopila. The sequence continues at coordinate 19,489 of CAIRCM010000131.1, forward strand.
GTTGCCGCACTGATCCGTGACCTGGTCGGCGGTGCGCCGCTGACCCAAGGGAACATGAAACTCGATCTCCCTGTCATGGTGGAAAACGGCAACACCGTCAGTGTGACCGTGTCGGTCGACGCGCAACCCGGCGCAGTGCACTCGCTGCACCTCTTCGCCGAGGGCAATCCACTGCCCGAGGTCATGCATTTTTCCTTTGGGCCGCGTGCCGGCCTGCCCCGGGTCCAGACGCGCATACGGCTGGCAACATCGCAGACCGTGATCGCCATCGCCCAAATGCGGGACGGCACGTTCCGGCAGGATAGTGTGGACCTGCTGGTCACCCTCGCCGCTTGCATTGACTAAGGGGAATGAGATGGTCCGCGTGCTGCTGAACGCACCCAAGCAAGTACCCAAAGGTCAACCGTTCAACGTGAAGCTGCTGATCTCGCACCCCATGGAAAGCGGCCAACGTCGCGATGCCATGGGGATGGCCATCCCCCGGCACATCATCAACCAAATCGTCTGCAAGCTGGACGAGGAAGAAGTCTTCCGCATGAACCTCTTCCCCGCCATCGCCGCCAATCCCTTCCTGGTATTTTCCGCGACCGCCGAGCAAAGCGGCACGCTGACCATCACCTTCACCGACGACAATGGTGTCGAGCAGACCGAAACAACCCCGGTGGAGGTCGTGTGAAGCCCGTCCTGCTGCTGTTGGCGCTGCTCACAGCTGCTGCCGCGCCGCGATCGGGCTATGACGATGCCAGCCCGGAAACCCGCGCGATGCAGGACGACGACGATGCCAATCCCGGCTTTCTGTGGGTTCGGGAAGGCGAGGCACAATGGTCGAAACCCGCCGGGCCCGACGGCAAAAGCTGCGCCTCCTGCCACCACGACGCCACCATTTCCATGCGCGGTGTCGCTGCTCGGTATCCCCTGATCGACACGGTGTCGGAGCAGCCGATGACGCTTGACCAACGGATTGCTCAGTGCCGCGAGGAACGCCAGCGCGCCGATCCCTTGCCGCCCGAAAGCGAGGCCGCGCTGGGCCTGAGTGCCTATGTCGGCCTGCAGTCGCGGGGAATGCCGCTGCACGTGAGGGCGGATAGCCCCTTCGTCGCCGCGGGGCGGCGGTTGTTCGAAACCCGCTTGGGCCAACTGAACCTGTCCTGCGCCCAATGCCATGACGAACGGGCCGGCATGAAGCTGGGTGGCGCCACCATTCCACAGGGCCATCCCAATGGCTATCCGGAGTACCGGCTGGAATGGCAGGCAATGGGCTCGCTATATCGTCGCCTGCGCGATTGCATGACGGGCGTGCGGGCGGAGCCCTTCGCCCCGGAGTCGCTGCAAGCGGCGGAGCTTGCGCTGTATCTCGCGGTCCGGGCCGAGGGGCTAAAGGTCGAAACGCCCGCGGTCAGGCCTTGATCGGCTACCCGATACGCGCCATCGCCGCTTCCAGCCGCTCCACCTCGGCCAGATAGGCGGCGACCCGAGCTCGATTTTCCTCCACGATTTCCTCCGGTGCCCGGGCAACGAAATCGGCGTTGGACAGCTTCTGCTGGAACTTCTTCGCCTCTGACGCGGCCTTGTCGCGTTCCTTGCCCAGGCGCGCGCGTTCCACGGCGATATCGATCATTCCTTCCAGCGGCAGCACCACCGTGGCCTCGTCCAGCACCGCCTGCGCCGAGCCCTTCGGCAATGCACCGTCCACCGGCCGGACTTCCGATGCGCGTGCCATGCGGCGGATTGGCTCGATCCAGCGTTCGGCGCGCGCCAGCGCCTCGGCCGAGGCGTCTTTCAGCAGCACCGCGCCTGGCACACTGGGCGGCACGTTCATTTCGCTGCGCACCGACCGGATCAGCCCGATGAGGCGTACCACCCAGTCCAACTCAGCACGCGCCTCGGCCGCGCCGGTCACGGGCACGGCGATGGGCCAGGTTTCCTTGATCAGGCTGCATTCGGCCCCGTAGCCGAAACGGTCCCACAGCTCCTCGGTCACATAGGGGATCGCTGGGTGCAGCATTTTCAGAATGATCCCGAGGACATAGGCTGCCGTCGCCCGTACCTCCGCCGCGGCAACGGGATCGGCGTTCGGCGCCAAAGCCGGTTTGGCGAATTCCAGGAACCAGTCGCAGAACGTGTTCCAGACGAACCGGTAGCCGGCCCCGGCGTATTCGTCAAAACGATACGCTTCCAATGCTGCCGTCGCTTCCGCCACCGCGGTGTTGGCGGCATCGAGAAGCCAGCGCGTCAGCGGCAGCGTCGCCTTGGCCGGATCGAAGGACGGATCGACCGCGACCCCGTTGATTTCGCAAAACCGAGCGGCATTCCACAGTTTGGTGATGAAGCTGCGGTAGTCCTGCACCCGGTTCGCGCCCAGCTTCACGTCCCGGCCCAACCCGGTCAGCGAGCAGATTGTGAACCGAAGCGCATCGGTCCCGAAGCTGTCGATCAGTTCCAGGGGATCGATGATATTCCCCTTCGACTTCGACATTTTCTGGCCTTTTTCGTCCCGCACCAGGCCATGGATGTAGATCGTCTTGAACGGCACATCGCCCATGAAATGGATGCCCATCATCATCATCCGGGCCACCCAGAAGAAAATGATGTCGAAACCGGTGACCAGCACGTCGCCGGGGTAATAGCGATCGAGTTCCGTCGTTTTCTCCGGCCAGCCCAGCGTCGAAAACGGCCACAGGCCGGAGCTGAACCAGGTATCCAGAACGTCCTCGTCCTGCGTCACCGGCGTTTCGGTACCGTAGTGCGTCCGTGCCAGCGCGGCGGCTTCCTCGGCGGTCTTGGCAACGAAGACCTCGCCGTCGGGCCCGTACCAGGCGGGAATGCGATGCCCCCACCAAAGCTGGCGCGAAATGCACCAGGGCTGGATATCGCGCATCCAGGCGAAGAAGGTGTTCTCCCATTGCTTTGGCACGAACACGGTCTTGCCGGTCTCCACCGCTTCGATCGCCGGTTGGGCGAGCACTTTGGCGTTGCAATACCATTGTGTCGTCAGTAGCGGCTCGATCGGCACGCCCCCGCGGTCGCCATGCGGCACCTGGTTCTTGTGCGGCTCGATCTTCACCAGCAGTTCCAGGCGGTCCAGTTCGGCCACGATCGCCTTCCGCGCGGCGAAACGATCCATCCCGTCCAGCGAATGCACGAACGAATCCGGCGCCAGATCGCCGGCGATCTCCGCCAGGGTCACCCGAGCCTGCTTGTCCAGTATGGAGGGCATGGGCAGATCGTGGCGTTTACCGACCTCGAAGTCGTTGAAATCGTGCGCGGGCGTGATCTTCACCGCCCCCGTGCCCTTTTCCGGGTCGGCATAGTCGTCGCCCACGATCGGAATGCGCCGCCCGACCAGCGGCAGGACCGCGAATTTGCCGATCAGCCCGGCCAAGGTCGGATGCGCCGGATTCACCGCGACCGCGGTATCGCCCAGCATCGTCTCCGGCCTGGTCGTCGCCACCGTGATAAACTGCCCTGGCGCGCCCTCGATCGGATAGTTCAGATACCAAAGCGACCCGTTGATCTCCCGGTTCTCGACCTCCAGGTCCGAAATCGCGGTCAGCAGCTTCGGATCCCAGTTCACCAGCCGGCGGTCGCGGTAGATCAGGCCCTGGCGGTAGAGGGTCACGAACACCTCCCGCACCGCCGCGGACAATCCATCGTCCATGGTGAAGCGTTCCCGCGGCCAGTCCAGCGAGGCACCGAGGCGCCGCAACTGCCGGGTGATCGTGCCGCCGGATTCAGCCTTCCACTGCCAAACCCGTTCCAGGAACTTCTCCCGGCCCATGTCACGGCGGTCGATGCCTTCCGCGGCAAGCAGCCGTTCCACCACCATCTGCGTGGCGATCCCCGCATGATCGGTGCCGGGCTGCCACAACGCATCCCGCCCGGTCATCCGCCGCCAGCGGATCAGCGTATCCTGCACTGTGAACGTCAGCGCATGTCCCATATGCAGGCTGCCGGTGACGTTCGGCGGTGGGATCATGATGGTGAACGGGTCCGCATTGGACCGCGGATCGCAGGCAAACGCCCCTTCCTTTTCCCATCCCTGGTAAAGGCGGGCCTCGGTTTCGGCGGGGGTAAAGGTCTTGTCGAGCATCTCGGTCTCTCCCGCGGCCTCGGGTCGATCACCGCGGGAGGCCGCCAATGGACAAAAAATCAGGTCCGAACGCGGCCTACGACGCGTTCGATTTCGGTGCGACCCAGTCGTTCGACCAAGGGCGGCAGGTTGGCATCAAGCCACGCCTTCAGGAGCGGGCGGATTTCCTGGCGCACGATATCTTCGATGGTTGGGCCGCTGCTGGTCACGCGCATCGACTGTTCGGTGTGCAGGGTGCGCATCAGGCTTTCGACGCTGGACGCGGCGGCGGCGGCCGCTTCCGGCGCGACCAATGCCGCGACCGGCTCCGGTTCGGCCGCGCGAACCGGTTCAGACACCGGTGCGGGGAAGGCTTCGGCTTCGGCCACCGTATGCTCCTGCTGGACCATCATCGATGCATCGAGCGTGAGTACATCGTCGTCTTCGGTTGCTGCCGGTGCCCGTGCCGGTTCCGGTGACGGGTCCGGCGCAAGCGGCGCGGATTCATCGGCCTTGGTGTCATCGGCGCTCAATATCTTGCGGATCGATGCAAGGATATCCTCCATCGACGGTTCACTCGGCGGCGTCGTGCCTGGGCCACCAGGGGGGGCTGAGGCGCCACTCATGTCAACCTCCGGACCATGTTTCAGCGGGCCGGCTGGTCGGTGGCATAATCGCCAAGGCCAATCCAGCGATCCTTCACCGCGTTGTAGTAAGCCGTTTCGTCATACAGCGGCACCGGCAGCCGCAGGTCGCGCGCCGTTAGCCGGCCGATCGCCTGCGCGACCTGATAGGACGCGGTCACCAGCTGCGCGAGGTTCTGCACCAGCGAGGTGCGGGATTGCAGGAGCGCCTGCTGCGCGTTCAGCACGTCCAGCGTCGTGCGGCTGCCGACGATCGCTTCGCGGGTTACACCTTCCAATGCCACCTGATTGGACTTCACCTGCGCCCGCGTGCTCTCCGCCGCCGCCCGAGCCCCCATGTAGGTCGAAAGCGCCTGTACGGCCGCCTGAACGGCGACGCGTTTCGCATCGTCGATCTGCTGACGCGTTTGCTGTTGGGTTTGACGAGCGGCTCGCACAGCCGCGTATTCCGCGCCCCCCTGATAGATCGGGACCTGCAACTGCAAGGTGACCGAATAGCCGCTGGTTTCCGAATTACGGGCGGACGGGTTGTCTTGGTAGAAGCTCTGGCCCTGCAGACCGATCTGCGGGCCGAGCGCGGCGAGCGCGACGTCCACCGCGTCCTTTGCCGCGGCGTCGTTGAACAGGGCGGCAATCACCGCGGGGTTGTTGACGCTGGCAACTGCCGAGGCCTCGGCCGCGGTCTTGATCGGCAAGGCCAGCGGTTGCGGTTCTGCCATATCCGCCGGTGGCTGCACGCCGACGATCTGGACAAACGTCGCATTCGCGGTCGCCAAATTCGCCTCGGCCGTTTCGCGCTGGGCGCGTGTGCCGGCGAGCGCCGCTTCGGCCTGCGCGACGTCGGTGCGGGTGATTTCGCCGACCCGGAACCGGTCATTGGTCGCTTGCAGTTGTTTCGTCAGAACCTGCTCGTTGTTGCGTTGCAGTTCCAGGAGCTGCCGGGCCTGGATGACACCGACATAGGCGGTAACGGTGGCCAAAAAACTGGTCTGTTCCTGCGCGATCAGGTTGGCCCGTTCCGCCATCACCTGGTTTTTGGACCGGTTCACGCCCCCCTGCACCTTGCCGCTGGTATAAAGGCTCTGCGTCACCGTGGCTTGGCCGGTGCCGAATTGCCGGTCGATCTGGGTGGTCACCCGCGCTCCGGGCAGGCGAGTGACGGGATTCGTAAGCGTCGACGAATAGACCCGCGACACACCGTCGCCGTAACCCGCGGTGGCGCCCAGCACGACTGTTGGCCGCCATCCCGCGAGCGCCTGTGGCACACTTTCATCGGTCGCGCGCAGCTTCGCCCGTTCGGCCAGCAAAGCCGGCTGGTAGGAATAGGTCGCGGCCAGCGCCTCGGTCAGCGTGTGCGGACCGGCCCCGGGACGGTGGACTGGCGGCGGAGCGGCACGCCGCGCAGGCGGCGGAACCGTCGTCGTCGATTGCGCGACGGCAGGCGTGCCGAAAGCCACGAGGCCGAGGCCGGCCATCGCCAAGCCGGGAAGCAAACCCTGTCGCCAAACCATCCCTAAACCCCACTTCCCAACCAAAACGTGTATCAGGTCAGGTACTCAAGAGTGCATCCTCTGCCACACGAAGCCATGGGGCGCCAAGAATTTGACGCCATCGGGACATGGATGGCCGAAAATCAGAAGACGAATTCCGGTGCCGGCAGCAAGGCCGGCAGCGCGGGTGTGCCGCAATCGAAGACCGGTTGGGCACGCAGGCCGAAGGACGTCGCTTCCGCCAGCACGGCCTGATTGGTGCGGCCTGGCCCGGCGATGACCGTGACAAGGCGGCCCCCCGCGACTTTGAGCTGCTTGGCGATGGCATCGGGAATGGACTTCACCGCTCCCTCGATCAGGATGACATCGTAGGGCGCACCGGCGGACCAGCCCGCGTCCAACGGTCCGGCCACAAGATTGACGCCCGGTGCTTCGGCGCCCAGCGCGTCCCGCGCAATTGCCAGCAGCGCCTGATCGTTCTCGACAGCGGTGACCCGCGGCCCACACTGCGACAGCACGGCGGCGCCATACCCGGTCCCACAGGCGACGACCAAGGCCCGTTCCCCTTCCTTGGGTTCGGCGATCTGCAGCAACCGCGCGAGGACCATCGGTTCCATCAGGAACCGCCCGTTCCCAAGCGGCACGTCTTCATCGGCATAGGCGAGGGAAGCGGCCCCCGGAGGCAGAAATTTCTCGCGCGGGAGGTGCCGCATGGCCGCCAGAATGCGCGGGTCGGTGACTTTGTTCGGCCGGATCTGGCTGTCCACCATTCGCTTACGGGCGTCGGCGTTGTGATCGAGGGCAGTTGCGTCGTTCATCGCGGTTCGGTCTCGGGTGTTGTATGGCGCTTATACAAGGGCGGGGAGCAGTGCGCAAAGCAAGGTGTTCGATAACGTACTTGACCGCCGCGACGGTCGGACCGATATACCGCCTCTCGGCACCGGGGGTCCGGTGACAGAGTGGTGATGTAGCGGACTGCAAATCCGTCAATGCCGGTTCGATTCCGGCCCGGACCTCCAAACCGATCAAGCACGCTGCCCCTGGCGATTTGCCCGGAGTCATGGTACGTCCTGCCAAGTCCACAAAAGACAAATGGGGCAGGAAACGATAATGACATCACGTAGAAATTTTCTCGCCGGTATCGCGTTTTGCGGCTGCGGTGGCTTGGGCACCGCCCGCGCGGCGTCCGCGCCAGGTCGCAAGCCCGTCACCGTCATCGGCAAGCGCGTCAAAACCATCGACGTTCACGCCCATTGCATCTTCCACGAAGCCGCCGCGCTGCTTGGCGGCGACTCGGCTGTCCTGAACTCCGTCGTCAAAGGCGCCCAGGAAGGCTTCATCGTCGTCGAAGACCGCCTGAAAGCCATGGACGCTCAGCGCGTGGATATGGAGGTCCTGTCGGTCAACCCCTTCTGGTATGGCAAGGATCGCGACCTCGCCGCGAAAATCGTGGCCATACAGAATGAAAAGCTCGCCGAACTCTGCGCCGCGAAGCCGGATCGCTTCGCCGCCTTCGCCTCCCTCACGCTCCAGGACCCGCAACTGGCGGTGAAGGAACTGGAAATCGCGGTCAAAAAGCAGGGCCTCAAGGGCGCAGCCATCGGCGACCGCGTCAACGAATGGGAGTTCTCCGATCCTGCCCTGCACCCCGTTTGGGCAAAGGCCGAGGAACTCGGCGCGGCACTGTTCATCCACCCCCAAGGCGTACCCGAGTTGGACAAGCGGCTGAAGGGCAACGGCTGGCTCAGCAACACGATCGGCAACCCTCTAGGCACGACCATCGCGCTTCAACACCTGATCTTCCAGGGCACGCTGGACCGGTTCCCAGGTTTGAAGCTCATCGCCGCGCATGGCGGCGGATTCCTGGGGTCGTACGCCCCCCGGTCCGACCACGCCTGCTTCGTTGCCCCGCCGGGTTGCGATCCATCCATCAAGCTGAAGAAGGAACCGACCGCCTATCTGAACCAGCTCTACTTCGATGCGTTGGTCTTCACACCCGAGGCACTTCGCCACCTTATCGCCCAGGTCGGCGCCAGCCAGATCATGCTCGGCAGCGACCATCCCTATCCCTGGGAACAGCACGTCGTGGACCGCATCTTCGAGGCCAAATCCCTCACCGATCCGCAGCGGCTCGCGATCCTCGGCCAAAACGCCCAGCGGGTTCTGGGGATCGGTGCTTAACCCGACCGCCGAACCCCGGTGAACTGGATCAGCCCTTTTTGCATCCCGGTCAGGTCGGCTTTGTACGCAGTCGGCTGAAAATATGAGCCGACCGGTAAATACGGCACGTCGAGCATCGCTTGGGCCTGCATGGCCTTGGCGATGCCTTGCCGTGTCGCCAAGTCGTCCGCCGCCAGGAAATCGTCCCGCAACGCCTCCAACTTCGGTGCCTCAGGCCAGCCGTTATAGGCACGCGCGCCATTGCCGCGCAGCAACTGGTGCGTGGCCGGGGAACTGGCCTCGATCCCGCCGGTATAGGCCGCGAACATGCTCCAGCCGCCGGCATCCAGTGGCTTGCGGCTGATCGTGCGCTGCACCGCCGTGCCCCAATCGGTGGAAACCTCGTCGACGTTCATGCCGATCTTGCGAAGCATGTCCGCGCCGACCTCGGCGATCGCGTTGATTCGCGGCACATCCGTGGGTGTCAGGTAGACCACACGCTCCCCCTTGTAACCGGCATCCGCCAGCAGGCGTTTGACCTGGTCGAGACCATGCGTGCCGTTGAGCGCCTCCATCCCCGAGTCGCTCGCAAGCGGCGATCCAGAGGTGAAAAACCCGCATTTAGCATCGAACGTGGCGTTGGTTCCGACCACGGCCTCCATGAATTCCCGCTGGTTGACCGCGCGCAGCACCGCTTGGCGGATGCGCGGGTTGTCGAACGGCGGGAATAGTTGATTGAACCGCAGAAAGCCCAGCAGGCCCGCGGTTTCCACGACCTCGGTCTTCAAGGCTCGGTCCGAGCGCAATGACGGCACCAGGTCCATGATCGGTTGCTCGACCCAATCGACCTCCCCATTTTTCAACGCGGCCACTTGGGTGGAGGGGTCGGGGGTCGTCAGCCATTCCACCCGATCGAAATAAGCGATCTGAGCGCCGGCGCGAAAACTCGCAGGGCCGCGTGGGCTCGGGACGTAGCCGTCGAATTTCGCATAGACATTGCGCGCGCCCGGCACGCGTTCGTTGCCGACGTAGCGATATGCTCCGCTGCCGACGATATCGCTCAGCCGCACATTCGCCGGCGTGTTCGCCAGCCGCTCCGGCATGATGCAGGCGATGTTGTTGGTCGGGTGCGCCAGTGCGTCGGGCAGCAGGTGGAATGGGCGTTTGAGGCGGAATTTAATGGTCTTGTCGGTGGGCGCCGACAATTCTTCGGTGGCCGCCGCCAGCGCCTGGCCGAACGCGTCGCCAACCTGCCACCGTTTCAAGCTCGCCACGACATCGCGCCCCAGCACCGGGGTATTGTCATGAAATTTCAAACCGTCGCGCAGGGTCAGCGTCCAGGTAAGCCCATCGGTCTCCTTGCTGTATCCATCGAGCATCTGCGGTTGCGCGACACCATTTTCATCCATCGCGAACAGCGTATCGTAGACCATCATCGCGTGATTGCGGGTCACGAACGCGCTCACCGCGGGGTCGATCAGTGCCAAATCGGCATATGGCACGAATTTCAGCGTCGTCGCGCCGGCGGCCCGCACCAAGGCTGGAGAGGCCAGGGTCGCCGCGGCGGCCCCCAAAAAGGTTCTGCGTCGCATTGTGCTTTGCCCCCACTATGTGGCGGGAACACTGCAAACCTTATGCCGGTCGGGAAAACCGTTTCGGATCGACAGTTTCGACGATCGTCGCGGCGTCACCCGGATCGCGCCCAAGCAGCATATCGGCAACGAAATGCCCGGCGGCCGGGGAGGTCTGGATACCGTAACCGCCCTGACCCACACTCCAGAAAAACCCGTCCGCGTCGGCATCCCATCCGAAGGCCAGGCTGCCATCGGGGGAGAAGGTGCGCAGCCCGGCCCATTGGTGTTCGATCCGGCGGACCGCGATGTCCAGCACCTGCTGCATCCGGTCGATACCCAGCGCCACATCGTACTCCTCCGGCCGCACATCGTGCGGGTAGCTCGGCGTCTCGTCGGCCGGCGAGACCATCAGCCGGGTGCGCGCTTCCGGCCGAGCGTACCATTGTTCCTGGATATCGCAGACCATGGGCCAGTTTTCGGGATCGTGCGGCGCGGGGTCGACGATCGCGGCGGTTCGGCGTTTCGGTACCAGCCCAAGCGGCCGCACCCCGGCCATCGCCGCGACCTCATCGCCCCAGGCGCCCGCGGCGTTCACCACGACCGGCGCGCGGACGATCTCCCCGGTGGTGGTCTCCACATGCCAGATGCCGTTCCGGCGTTCGATCCGACCGGCCCGATGCCGCAGTGCGATCGGGCCGCCGTTCTCCCGCAGTTGACGCAGAAATCCCTGGTGGATCGCGGCGACATCCATATCGAAGGCGTCGTCCTCGACCGCACCCGCCGCGATCGCTCCCGGCCGGATCGCTGGCAGCATCGCAGCGGCCTCGGCCGGCGTGACATGCCGCAGCCCCATGCCGTCGCGGATGGCGACTTCGAGGTGCGGCAGTTGCGCCTCGGTCGCCACCAACAGCACCGCTCGGTGGCGCATCAGCGGCGTCGCGGCAAAACCCTTTGGCGGATTCTCGAAAAATGCCCGTGACAGCCGGCTGAGTTCCCGCACGTCGCGCGGCCCGTAATTCTGGACCCACAAAGCCGCCGACCGGCCGGTGGTGTGGTAGCCGGCGGAGTCCTCCGCCTCGATCAGCGCCACGCGACGGTGCGGGGACAGGTGCGCGGCGGCAGTCGCACCGGCGATGCCGGCGCCGATCGCGACGATGTCGAAATCCATGGTTTGTCCCCGGGCGGTTCGTGGTCGGACGAGACCTTAGCACCGGTCGGCCGCGCCGGGGTGGGAATCCCGCCTTACGCCCCCGTGAACGCCGGCATGGCGTCGCGGGCGAAACGGCGCAGCTGCGCCTCGAACTCGTCCGCCGGCATGCTTTCGGGCCAATGGATCATGAAATCCTCCAGCCCGGGATATTTTGTCTCGATCGATTTGATCGCGTCGATCACCTGTCCGGGCGTGCCGCACAGCCACGCCTTCTGCGCCACACCGTCGCGCACCGACGGCGTGCGGGCCGGCGCGCCGTGGCTGCCCCACATGCGGCCCTGCTCGTCGGCGTAGCGCACGAAACCGAAGGGGCCGAACCATTTGTAGCGTTCGTCGTGCGCGGGTTCGAGCTTGCGGATCGCCTCGTCCTGGCTGTCGGCGATGTACATCCCCGCGCCCCAGATCATGCCCTCGCCCAGTTGCAGATGGCGGCCGTGGCGGGCGCAGGCCGCCTGCCAGGCTTTCACGACGTCATCGAGGATCTTCTCGCCATTGAGCGCCACCATCGCCTTCATGCCGTATTTCGCGATCATGTCGATGCTGCTGCCGCTGGCCACCGGCATGTACATTTCCACCGGCAGATGCTTGGGCCGGGGCACCACCGTCACTTCCTTCAATTCGTAGCCGCGATACGGGATCGCAGGCGGCACAGTGAAATGCTTGCCTTGGTGGTGAAACGACTCTTCGTTGAAGCATTTCAGAAGCAGTTGCAGTTGCTCTTCGAAATATTCCCGGTTGGCGTCGCGATCCAGCATCGGCGCGCCGAAGCTTTCGACCTCCCGCGAGTGATAGCCGCGGCCGACGCCCATGATCACGCGGCCATCGGTGACGATGTCGGCCATGGCATAATCCTCGGCCAGGCGGACCGGGTGCCACATCGGCAGAATGTTGAACCCGCAGCCGAATTTCAGTCGCGTCGTCTGCGTCGCCAGCCACAGGCTGAGCTGCACCAGATTCGGCAGGCACTCATACCCTTCATGCTGGAAATGGTGCTCGGCGGTCCACAATGCGTGAAAGCCCAGCTCGTCCATGACCCGAGCGATGCGGCGGGCCATGAAAAAGACCTCGCCGAACCGTTCGCGCTTGTAGCGCCGTTCGTTCGCGGGCGTGCCGTCGCGGCCGATATTGTCGAGTTCCAGATGACCGACATAAAGCGAATGAAAGCGTTTGATCATGGGCCTTGTCCTCCGTTTGCGGCGGCAAAGCCTGAAAGGCCCTGGCGATGGCGTCAAGCCAATGCGCCAGGGCGATCGCTGGGGTAACGGTGCGATTTCCTTGCCTTCCCGGCAAGGCCTTTCCTATTCCAGGTCCGTATACAACGTCACGCCGGTCGGTCTTAGCCCCAGGCTTTCTCCGCCACGGCGTTGCGTGCCGCGACTCGCCCGAAGGCGAGGCATTCGCCCAGATTGCCGGTGCCTTGGTACAGGTATGAATAGATCGAACCAAGTTCCCCCGAACTGTAGAGGCGTGGAATGGGCGTGCCGTCCGGGCGAACGATCTGCGCCTTTTCGTTGCGCCGGGGGCCACCTTGCGTGTTCAGCATCGATGGCGACAACTCCACCGCGTAGAACGGACCGTTGGCGATCGGGTTCATCATCAGCTTGCGCCCAAATTCCCGATCGTCGCGCGTCGCGCAGAATTCGTTCCAGCGCGCCACCGTGGCTTCCAACGTCGTGGGGTCGAGCCCGATGGCACGCGCCAAGCCGCCGATATCGTCGGCCTTTTTGATCCAGCCCTTCGCCAGTTCCTTGCTGTTATCGAGGCTCCAGTCGTATTTCTCGACGATCTGTGTCCAGCCATGGCTCGGATGGGCATCGTAGAGCGGCCCGGCCGAGAAATGCGTGTGGTCGATGATCAGGAACATCGGGCACGGCGTGCTCAACGGCATCCAGCGGCCGTTGACCGGCACCTTGCCGTGCCGGGTCTTGAATTTTTCGTCCGTGAAGCGCCGCCCGTCGGGTCCGACGACGATCATCCCGCCCGGCGGCTCCTTGCTGTAATGCAGCGCCTGCATGGAGAAACTGGTGCGGACTTCCGGCACTTTCAAGGCCATCGACGGGCCGGCATAGTTGTTCATGTGCCATAGATCGGCGCCGACCGACATCGCCATGGTGATGCCGTCGCCTTCATTGTAAGGCGAACCCGACGTGTAACAATACGGCACGCCCGGGAGATAATTGCGGATCATCTCCTGATTGTTCTCGAACCCGCCGCAGGTGAGGATGACGGCCTTGCGCGCCATCACGTGCACCGGCTTGCCGTCGCGGATGGCCCGCACGCCCAGGATTTCCTTGGTGGTGTCGTGCTGGATCAGCGCCTTGCCAGGCGTTTCGTACAGCACTTCGATCGGACGCTCCTTGACCAGACGCTCGAACAATTTCCAGGTATAGGAATAGCCGTAGGTTGGGCCATCGTGGAATTTGTGCACACAATCGGCGCCCGGCAGATCGGGGAATTCGATGCCGACCGGCGGATGCTGATGTTCCTGCGGATCGCCGCCCAGGGATGCGAGCCATTCGTTGTTCAGGCACATTTCCTCGGCCCAGACCTTCACCATCGGTTCCGGCACGGTGAACGGGCCGCACAGTGCGGTGAGGTAGGCGATTGCGCTCTCGACCGAGGAGGTGTTCAGGTAGCCTTGACCGGCTACGCGGGTATTGCCGCCTTCCTCGCCTTCGGGCGCTTTCTCCAGAATGATCACGGACGCGCCCAGTTCATAGGCGGTGACGGCCGCGGCCATGCCGGCGGCGCCGAAGCCGACGACAACGACGTCGGCTTCGGTATCCCAATGCTGTTGCATAATCGTTCCTGGTCGAGAAAAGTTATTCCGCCGCGGCGGCGACGCGATCCACATCGTGGTAGGGGCGGCGCTGGATTTTCGCCATGTTCAGCCCCTCGATCCGCAGCAGCCGTGTCGCCGCCTTCCGTTCGGGGGAGTGCAGCACGCCGATGTCATACAGATAAGCGTCGCCGACTTTCATGACGTATTTGTGGTTGAACTTCGCCTTGCCTGGTTCGGTGTCGGTCGGGCGGGCCACGCAGTCCCAGGCGGTCATGATGGTTTCGCCAGCGGCCTGACCGTAGATCGCCCAGGACGGGCCGTGGTCGTGCGGATTGCTGCCCTTCGGCCCGGTATAGCCGTGCGCCAGGATGGTGAAGCCGAATTCGGCATCTTCGTAGAGCACATGGCGTTCGGGCGTGCCGACGGGGATATAGGTTTCGATGAAAGCCGGGTCCGACAGCGCCTGACGGGTCAGGTCGCGCACTTTTTCGCGTCCCGGCGTGCCGGGATGTTCCTTCAAAGCGGCGTGACAGTCGGCCGCGAATTGCTCGATCGTGATCATCGGAGGCAGCTCCACTTTCTTGGTCTAGCGACGATAAGGAAAACAGCGGTGGCGGTCGAGGGTCATGCCGAAATGCCGGCCCAGTGCGTCGATCGCGTCGCCCTGATCCGGATAGGGGTCGGCGTTGCCGCGGCCGACGATGATGCAGGTGCCCTCCGGCCGGTTCTTCGGTGGCAGCATGGCGGTGACCAGGGCCAATCCGTCCTCGTCCCGCAAGGTCAGGAAAAGCGGCATGGTCCGATGGATATAGGCTTTCTTGCCGATGTCCTGTTCGATGTAGACGGTGGTGGTCGGTTTGTAGGATTCCGCCGCGCGTTCCCATTCCCGCCGGTAGTGCTTTTCGACCGCGTGGTGCATCGCTTCGGACTCGGCGACCGCCTCGCCTTCAGAGATCAAGCGGAACCAGGTTCGGTTTTTCGGGGCGTCGCAGACGTATTCCATACGCGGGTACCCTGCTTGGACGTTGGTGGCAGCGAAGCTTAGGATGGAACGTCCGGACAGGCAAACGGCGGGGAACCGATGGGGGTCAGAACGCCCACTTTACCCTGAGGGCGAACTTGTTGTTGGTGGTCGTTCGGCCGAAAGCGTAGTCGTAACGAGCGCTCATTGCGAATGGCCCGTTGCGCGCGACCGTCAAGCCGACACCGAACTCGGCGATATCGGTGTCGCGGGCAGGCGCTGTAACCGTGAATGCACCGCCGGTCAGGAACGAAGCGGAAGTCGAAATCGCGGCCGTGTTCAGATTGCGGACGTAATAGCCATGCACCTCAGGCGTAAAATGCCAATCGTCTCCCAGGGACATCGGATAGCCGAACCGGCTGCCGATCTTGAGTTGGGTGATATCGATGCTTTGTCCGGCGACGTTCAAATCGAAGATGCCGCCACCCGAGGTGGTGTGCGACGCGATGTTCAAGTGGATCTCCTGTAGCCCGATACTCGGCGTAATCTCGATGCCATGCGCCCGAATATCGTACCCGGCCGCGATTTTGGCGCTGAACTGGGTGCCTGTGTAGCCGGACGAGCGCGTGAAACCGAACGCACTGAGGTTTTCCGTGGAATTATACCAATTGTAACCAAGCGCCGCGGCGCCCTCCAGGAAGAAGCGGTCGACATACCAGGTACCGTAAACGCCTGCTTGGGCGGTCAGCACCCGGCCTTTGTTGCCCGCCAACTGGTCCGCGAACGCGATATCGGTGTTCGACAACGCGGCCGCCACACCGATGCGAATGTCGGGGCGAACAAGTGTATCCCCACCGATCGTCAGACCGTAGGTCGATGCGGTGTAACCGCTGACCCCATCGGTCATTCGTTGGGTGGCGATGTCGTTATAAGGCATCGCCCAGACCGCGATGCCGCGCCCCACATTGTCGCCCGCCGACAGACCCCCAGCCTGACGAGCCGCCTGCAACCGGTCATCGACCGACCCGAAAAATTCGCTGTTTGTGCTGAAAAAGGCGCTCGTGAGCGTCTGCGCCGAACCGATCATGCTCGGCTGTACTTGACTGAAGAACCGGGCTTCCTGCGCCGGGGTCAGCGACGCCAATGTCGTCAGCAGCAATTCGCCATTGGCCGGGTTATTCGCCAGATTTTCCAACAGCCCTCTCACCCCAGCAATGGCCGACAGCGCGTTCGACAGTCCGAGACCGCTCAAATCGGCCGCAACATCCGCCACCAACCCATTGCGACCCGAAGCGACCGTCGCAGCCCCGACCAGCGCGTTAACGCCCAAATCGAACGTCGCAGTCCCGACCAGTGTGTTACCGCCCAATTCGACCGTCGTGTTCTCGACCAGTGCGTTATAGACTGCGGTCAACTGAGCATCGGTGGGCGGCGGCCCCGCGTATACAGATAAAACAGCTCTAGTACCCAGAATCTCTAGACCGCGAAACACGGTTTCATCCTCTTTTGATGGACGACGCTCTTGGTCCACACGAAAGGTCGCGCCTCTTCGTTGTAGCTGGCGATGAAGCTGTCGATATGGTCCTTCAACTCGGGGACG
>CAIRCM010000132.1 GCA_903877125.1 uncultured Acetobacteraceae bacterium
ACCATGGTTGAACGAAGAACGCTGCGACCCGTTCAGGGGGCCGATTGCTGACGGCGGAGGAACGCCGGAACATTCTGCACTTCGTCCCCTTCGGCATCCCGCTCCGGCGTTTCCAGCGTCTCCGGCCGATCGACGTGATGCGACGAATAGGCAAGCGGTTCCGGCCGAGCAGCCGGCACTTCCGGCCCAGCCGACCGCCGTTTTAACGCCCCCGTCACCCGCGTGAAGATGCTCGGCCCCGCGCTCGGCGGGGTGTAGGGCGTAAAGGTCGCGGTCGTCGGCGGCACCGCGACCGGCGCGACAGGTTGCGTACGGGCCGAGGCAGCGAACAGCCGCGACTCCGTCCGCGCCGCGGCATCAGCCCGCTCGGCCGGCTGCGCCGCGGGGCGAAACGCCGGCTGAGGGATCGATACCGCCGCTTGTGCTGCCGTCTGCCGCGCCGGTTCCGGTCGCGCGAAGAACGGTTGCGGCGCTTCCATCGCCGGCACTTCCCGCAGCGATGACGTCTGCCGCAGTTGCGGCACCGTCGTCTGAGAAGCAACAGCGGCAACCCCGCCCGTGGCGGCCGCCGGCATGGCGGCAGCGGCAGGTTTCGCACTTGTGGCCGGCGTCGGGATCGGTTGCGGTTCCGGCTTGGCGCCGCCGACCGTCGCCAGACGCGGACCTTTCGCCGCCGCGGCCGTCTGCTGCGAGTCGATGCCGGTCGCCACCACCGATACGCGGATGGTCCCGTTCAGCGTTTCGTCGATCGCGGAACCGAAGATGACGTTCGCTTCCTCGTCCACCTCGTCCCGGATGCGGGTCACCGCCTGATCGACTTCGAACAGGGTCAGATCCTCGCCGCCGGTGATGTTGATCAGCAGGCCCTTCGCACCGCTCATGCTGGTGTCTTCCAGCAGCGGGTTGTTGATCGCCGCCTCGGCCGCGCGAACCGCGCGATTGTCGCCCTCGGCCTCGCCGGTCCCCATCATGGCCTTGCCCATCTCGAGCATCACCGCCTTCACGTCGGCGAAGTCGAGGTTGATCAGCCCGTGCACCATCATCAGGTCGGTAACACCGCGCACGCCCATGTAGAGCACCTGATCGGCAAGCTTGAACGCTTCCTTCCAGGTCGTGCGCTCGTTCGCCATCCTGAACAGATTCTGGTTCGGGATCACGATCAGCGTGTCGACATACTGCTGGAGCTCCGCGATACCTTCATCGGCCGCCCGGCCGCGGCGGACACCTTCGAAGCCGAATGGCTTGGTGACCACGCCGACCGTCAGGATACCACGCTCCCGAGCCATCCGGGCGATCACCGGAGCTGCGCCGGTGCCGGTGCCGCCGCCCATGCCGGCGGTGATGAACACCATGTGCGCGCCGTCCAGATGACGATACAGCTCATCGGCCGCTTCTTCCGCCGCCGCCTTGCCGACTTCCGGTTTCGCACCCGCACCCAGACCCTGGGTCAGATGTGGCCCAAGCTGAATGCGCCGATCGGCCCGGCTATGCATCAGCTGCTGCGCGTCCGTGTTCGCCACGACGAATTCGACGCCCTGAAGGTTGGCCGCGATCATGTTGTCGACAGCGTTCGTGCCACCACCACCAACGCCGATCACCGTGATTCGGGGCGTGAAGTCAGTATGCAGTTGAGGCGGGATGATGAGATTTAACGTCATTGGTTCGCTCCCCCCGTTACGACGGGATGACTGTCAGGACGAGTGGTTACGACATACCGCCCGATTCGCGAGAGGACCAAGCGGCGATTCGGTGCGTTTTTCACATGCGGTCCCTCAAAAATGTCACAATACGGTGGAGCAACCCCGCGGGACGCTCCTCCGCCATATCCATGTCATGAAACGACCGGCCCGCGCCCGCGGCCCAGGACAGCAGGCCGCCCGCCGTCGCGAAGGCCGCGCCGGTGGCCATTTCCGGCAATCCCCGCAGCTGTACCGGCCGCCCAAGTCGAACCTGACGGCCAAGTATCTGCGCCGCGAGGTCGCGCACACCCCCCAGCTGGCTCGCACCGCCGGTCAGCACGACGCGGTTGCCCGCCGCCCGAGTCAGGCCCGAACTGTCCAGCCGTTCCTTGACATATTCGAAAGTTTCTTCGATCCGCGGCCGGATGATGCTCACCACCTGCGATAGCGGCACCCGCGCATGCTGGTGATCTTCCTCCCCCACGATCGGCACCATCAGCATTTGCCGGTCGTCGTCGGGACTGCTCTGCACATTGCCGTGCAGCGTTTTTATCCGTTCAGCTTCCGCAAGGGTGGTCGAAAGGCCGGTCGCGAGATCGCGCGTCACGTGCAGTCCGCCGATCGGCAACTGCGCCGTGTGAACCAGCATGCCGTCCGCGAAAACCGCCATCCCGGTCGTGCCCCCGCCCATGTCGATCACGGTCGTGCCGAGTTTGCGCTCATCGTTCACCAGCACCGACATGCCCGCCGCCATCGGCGAGGAAACCAGCTCGTCGATATCCAGCTCGCATTGCGCGATGCAGGTCCGCAACGTCCGCACCGCGGTCGAAGCTGCGTCGATCACATGCAGCCGAGCATTCAACGTCGTGCAGAACAGGCCGCGCGGATCCTCCACCTGATCGGTCGCATCGACCGAGAAATACTGCGGCATCGTATGGATCGCATCGCGGCCGTCGGCTGCTGTGCGGAAGCGCGCCTCGTGGATCACGTCACGAATGTCGCGATCGGCGACCTGACGACCGCCGACCGCCCATTGCATGTTGTAAAGCCGCGATTCCGGCTGGCCACACGTCAGGTTCACAGTCACCGAACGAAGGCGCAGGTCGGCCATATGCTCCGCCTGACCAACGCAGGCGCGTATCGCGCTCACCGCTTCCCCGAGGTCGACGATACTGCCGCCACGCACCCCGCGCGCCTTCTGCCAGCCGCAGCCCAGCACGCGTAAGGTGCCGTCGCTCTCCGTGCGTCCGATCAGACAGACGATCTTCGTCGTGCCCACATCGAGCACCGCGAACGGCCCGCCCCGATGATGGTGCCTCGGGCGATCCGCCTCCTCCGGCGCGATAGGCGGAAGCGCCGTGGGGCGGCGGCGCGCCATTTCGTTCATCGCAGGGCGCTCCTCATGTTGGGCGCTTGGCGGCCGGGATTTCCGGCGGCGGCGGAGGTGGTGGCATCGGCAGCGCATCGGCCGCCGGCGGTTGATTGGCCGAGGCAGCTTCCGCCTGAGGCCGGGTCGTCAGCCGGTCGGGCAGCCGAAGGTCGATCGCCGCCAGCGGGCGGTCGAGCAGCGCGTGGTCCTGTTGCAGTTGCATCAGCCGGTTCAAGGCCTCGACCTCGTGCCCCTCGGGCAGCAGCACGTCGGCACCGTTGCGCAAATGCAGGTTCCACCGCCGCTCGCCAACCCGCACCGATGCCACCACGCGGTCCCGCACCACAGGGTATTTGTCGAGTGTCGTCAGCAAGGCGTTTGCCTCCGTCGCCGCCCCGGCGCCGACGACCATCGGCAACCTGTCCTTGAACCGGGCCACGTTCTCATGCGCGATGATCTGACCATCGCGGCCAATCAGCACATATTGGTTCTGATTCTGCCAGATCGCGAACGGCCGGCGCTCGTGCAGTGCCACGACGATCGTAGCGGGCCACTGGCGCTCGACCGTGACATCCTCCACCCATGGCAACTCCTGGATCCGCTGCCGGGCCGCCTCCACCGAAAAGCCAAGCAGCGGGGCGCCGGTTTCCACGCCCAAAGCCGCCATCACCCACGGCTCCGGCGCATTCTCGCGGCCGCGGATATCGACATGCGCGATGCGCAAGCCGGTGAAGCCCGTCCACCCGCCCAACCGCTCTCGCAGGCCAGCGACACTGCTGCCAGGCGCGACCGATCGAACGGCTATCAAAACGAACAGGGCGACGACCAGTGCGAACACGCCCCACGCCGCCGGCCCGAGCAGGCGCCGCAGCCGCCGCAGCAGCATCGTGCGCCGCGAAATTCGGTCCTTGATCGAGGTCCGCGGTGTCGCCACCCGCTTCGCCACGCTACGGCCTTCCTTCACACCCGACATGCGGCATTCTCCACCATCCAGGCGCACAACCGCGAAAAACTCATCCCCATATGCGCCGCCTGCTCGGGTAGCAGCGAGGTCGGCGTCAGACCGGGTTGCGTATTGATTTCAAGCAATACCAGACGGCCCGGTTCGCCCCCAGTGTCGTCGTAACGAAAATCGCAACGGGTCGCACCGCGGCAGCCCAGCGCACGATGCGCCGCCGCGGCGATATCCAACGCCCGCGCGTAAACATCTGGATGCACCCGCGCCGGAATGACATGGCGCGATCCGCCTGCCGCGTATTTCGAATCGTAGTCGTAGAACACCCCGGCATCGGCCAGGATTTCCGTCACGGCCAGCGCCTCTCCGCCCATCACCGCGACCGTCAGCTCACGTCCGGGTATGTATTCCTCGACCAGCGCTTCCCGTCCGAATTTCCAGGCCCGAGCGATCGCGGCGCGGCGGTTGTCGCCCGCTTTGACGATCTCCACCCCGACCGACGATCCCTCGTTCACCGGCTTCACCACATACGGCATCGGGATCGGATCGCCCGCTTCCAGTTCGTCGATCCCCACCGTCCGCCCGGCCGCAACCGGCAGTCCCGCGGCGCTGAACAGCGCTTTCGCCGCCACCTTGTCCATCGCGATCGACGATGCCCGCACGCCTGAATGCGTGTAGGGAATGTTCAGCAGGTCCAGCACCCCCTGGATCGCCCCATCCTCCCCGAACCGCCCATGCAGCGCGTTGAACACCGCGTCCGGCTTGGGCGTCAGCGCGGCGATCACCGACGCCAGATCGTCCTCGACGACGATCGGAGTCACCTCGAACCCCGCCTCGCGCAGCGCGTCGATCACTTGCCGCCCGCTGTTCAGGCTGACCTCGCGTTCAGCCGAAATGCCGCCATACAGAACCGCGACCCGGGTCATGGCGCCACCCCCATTTTGTCCGCGGGCAGACCGATGCGCCGGATTTCCCACTCCAGCCGCACCCCGGTCGCCGCCAGAACCCGCCGGCGCACTTCTTCGCCCAGCGCCTCCAACTCCCCAGCGGTCGCTTCACCCGTGTTGATCAGGAAGTTGCAATGCTTCTCCGACACCTGCGCCCCGCCCAGCCGCAGTCCCCGGCAGCCCGCGGCATCGATCAGCTCCCACGCCTTGTGGGTCGAGAAATGCGGCTGCGGGTTGCGGAACGTCGATCCTCCCGTGCGCGCCCGCACCGGCTGTGCACGTTCGCGGTTGTCCCGAATTTCCGCCATCCGCGACGCAATGACCGCCGGCGACGCCGCCCGAGCCGTCAGTTGCGCACGCACAACGATGGCGCCCACCGGCAGGCTGGCGTGCCGATAAGTCATCGACAGCTCCGCCGCCGACAGCCGCCGCTGTTCGCCGCTGCGCGTCACGATGTCTGCCCAGGCCAGCACTTGCGCGATTTCCCCGCCGTAAGCCCCGGCGTTCATCGCCACCGCTCCGCCCAGCGAGCCCGGAATCCCACACAGAAACTCCAGTCCGCCCAAGCCGGCTGCCGCCGCGTGCTCCGCGATCGTCGCGTCCAGCGCCGCCGCTCCGGCCGTGACCCCATCCCCATCGGTGGTAATCGTGGAAAACCCGCGCGCCAGCCGGATCGTCACCCCCGGTACCCCGCCATCCCGCACGATGATGTTGGAGCAGGCGCCGATCACGTGCACCGGCACCGAATGCGGCAGATGCCGGAGAAACTGCGCCAGATCGGCATCGTCCGCCGGCCGCACCAGCGCTTCCGCGTGTCCCCCCGCTCGGAACCAGGTATTGGGCGCCAAGGGTGCGTCGAACTGCACCCGTCCCCGCAGCTTCGGCAACGCCAGCACGGTCGTGACGTCCGAGGCAGGACTGCTGCCCCGACCACCGGCACCCTCCCAAACTGCGACCCGGCGGTGCTGTCCGATCATCCCGCCCCCCCCGGCTTGCGGGTGCTGGATGCCTGTAGCACCGCCAGCTCCGCCGGCAGCGCATTGGCCCATTGCGTGATGCTGCCCGCGCCCAGGCACACCACGAAATCCCCGGGCTTGGCGATCGCCCACACCATCTCGGCCAGCCGGCCCGGCGCCGGCAGCGGCACCACCCGCCGGTGTCCGTGCGCCCGCAACCCCTCCACCAGCGCGTCGCGGTTGATCCCCTGTAACGGCGTTTCGCCGGCGGCGTAGACATCGGCCACGATCACCGTGCCCGCGTCGTTCATGCAGGTGCAGAACTCGGCGAACAGCGATTCCAGCCGCGAGTAGCGGTGCGGCTGCACCACCGCGATCACATCCCCCGCGCCCGCCTGCCGAGCCGCCTTCAGCACCGCCGCGATCTCCACCGGGTGATGCCCGTAGTCGTCGATGACCGTGATGCCGCCAACTTCCCCGGTCGTGGTGAAGCGCCGCTTCACACCCTGGAAATCCAGGAACGCCATCCGCAGCGTTTCGTTGTCCATCTCCATTTCCACGCCGATGGCGATGGCGGCGAGGGCATTCTGCACGTTGTGCGCCCCCAGCATCGGCAGCCGGAACGGCCCAAGCCGCCGGTCCCGGCCGCGATACCGGTCGGTCACCACAACATCGAAGGTGGAGCCTTTGGTGTTCGCGATCACATGCTCCGCCCGCACATCCGCCTGCGGGGAGAACCCGTAGGTGATGATCCGGTGGTCCGACAGCCGGGGGATCATCTCCTGCACCGCCGGATGATCGATGCACAGCACCGCGAAACCGTAGAATGGCACGTTGCCGACGAACTGATCGTAGCCCGCCACCATGTTCTCCGCCGAACCCCAGTGATCCAGGTGCTCGGGATCCATATTCGTCACGATCGCGATCACCGCCGGCAGCTTCAGGAAACTGCCGTCGCTTTCATCGGCCTCCACCACCATCCACTCACCCTCGCCCAGGCGCGTGTTGGTACCGTAGGCGTTGATGATGCCGCCGTTGATCACGGTGGGATCGAGCTTCGCCGCTTCCAGCACCGCCGCCACCAGGCTCGTGGTCGTCGTCTTCCCATGCGTCCCGCCGACCGCGATCGCCCATTTCAGCCGCATCAGTTCGGCCAGCATTTCCGCCCGCCGCACCACCGGAATCAGCCGCGCGCGGGCAGCCTTCACCTCGGGGTTGTCACGCTTGACCGCGGTCGACACCACAACCACCTGCGCCGCGCCCAGATTCGCCGCGTCATGCCCGATGGCAACCGGTATCCCCGCTTCCCGCAGCCGCAGCACATTGGCGCTTTCGGCGATATCGCTGCCCTGCACGACGTAGCCAAGGTTGTGCAGCACCTCCGCGATGCCGGACATGCCGATGCCGCCGATGCCAACGAAATGGATGGTACCAATGGAAAGTGGCAGCGCTCTCATGCGAGTGCCTCCTGATTCATGAGACTCTCGACCAGATCCGCGAGCGCCGCGGCCGCGTCGGGCCGGGCCTGCGTGCGCGCCGCCGCCGCCGCCGTGGCCAAGGCGGTGGGATCGTTCAGCAGGTCCGTCAGTTTCGCCGTCAGCGCGGCGGCCGTGAAGGCCGTCTGAGGCATCAGCCACGCCCCGCCCGCATCCGCCAGCGCGCGCGCATTGCCCGTCTGGTGGTCGTCGATCGCAGTGGGCAGCGGCACCAGGATCGCCGGCCGCCCCACCACCGCCAGTTCCGAAACCGTCGACGCACCCGCGCGCGCGATCACCAGATGTGCATCCCGCAACCGATCCGCCACATCCCCGAAGAACGCCGCCAGGTCCGCCTGGACACCCGCCGAGGCATACGCCGCCCGTACCCGCTCCAGATCCTCCGGCCGGCATTGCTGCGTCACCCGCACCCGCGCCCGCAAGGCCGCCGGCAGCGCCAGCACCGCCTCCGGCACCACGTCGCTGAACACCCGCGCACCAAGCGAGCCGCCGAGGATCAGCAGGGAAAACGTCTCACCTATCGCCGGATAGGCCGCGCCGGCCAAAGCCGCGATGGCCGGACGAACCGGATTGCCGGTCACCTCCGTCCGCGTACCCCCGGGAACCCGCGTCGTGCCGGCGAAACTCAAGGCCAGACAGTTGGCAGTGGCCGCCTGCGACCGGTTGGCACGTCCCAGAACCGCATTCTGCTCATGCAGGATCACCGCCGGGCGGCGCCGCAGCAGACGGATTGCCACCAACGGCGGCACGCACGGATAGCCCCCGAAGCCGACCAACGCCCCGGCGCCCAGCCGAGACAGCACGGACCGCGCTCGGAACACCCCGGCCGCCAGCGACAGCACGGCTTTGAATGCCTGCACCAGACTGCGTCCCGCGATACCCGCGCCCGGCAGGACATGCGTCTCCCCACCCGCGAACACCGCGCTTTTCAGCCCCCCGGACCGAGCATCGGTCAGCAGCACCACCCGCCGCCCCCTCGCGATCAGCGTCGCCGCCAGTGCCTCGGCCGGAAAGAAATGCCCGCCGGTGCCGCCTGCCGCGATCGCGATCGGCGCCGAAGCGGATGGCCAGGTCCGCGCGCTCATGGGGCCTGCTCGCGCGGTCGGTGCCGGGTCAGCCCCAGCAGCATGCCCATCCCCAGCGCCACCGCGATGGCCGAGGAGCCCCCATACGAAATAAGCGGCAGCGTCATGCCCTTTGTGGGGATCGCCCCCATCGTCGATGCCATGTTCACGCAGGCCTGCAGCCCAAATCCGCCGACCAATCCGGCGGACGCGATAACGATGAAGGGATCCTGCTCCCGCAGCAGCCGCAACAGCCCGCGCAGCACGATAAAGGCGAAGAGCGCCACGATGACCAGGCACAGCATCAGACCGAATTCCTCGCCGGTGACGGCGAAGACGAAATCGGCATGGGCGTCGGGCAGAACGTCCTTCACCCGCCCCTCGCCAGGGCCGCGCCCGAACAGGCCGCCGTTGCCGAACGCCTCCATCGCCGTATTGACCTGATAGTTATCCCCGGTGTGGTGAAAGAATTTCTCGATGCGTCCGCGCACATGATCGGACCACTTGTACGCCAGCACCGCGCCACCGCCGGCCAGACCGACCAAAGCCCCCATGAAAGCCAGATGCAGGCCGCCGACAAAGAGCTGGATAATAAAAACCGCGGTGATCACCACCACCATGCCGACATCCGGTTGTTTCATCAGCAACATCGCGATAACCGCGAAAATGCACCCCGCGGCGATCATCCCGCCATAGCGCCGCTCCTGCTGCCATTGCGCGATCAAATACGCCGCCGTCACCGCGAAGCACGGTTTCAGAAATTCGCTCGGCTGCACCGACATGCCCGGCAGCGAAACCCAGCGCCGCGCGCCCTTGATCTCATGCCCGACCACCATCGTCGCAGCCGTCAAAATCAGCGCCATGATACCGCCGAGCATGGCCAGCCGCCGGATGTCGGCCGGCGACAGCATCGACACCCCGACCGTCACCAACCCGGCCGCCAGCAGAAACCCGACCTGACGCAGAATGAACGCGTCCCACGATAAGCCGAGCCGCTGGGCCACCGCCGGGCTGGCGGCCTGCATCATGATGAAGCCGACACAGATCAGGATCCCGATGGCGCTGATGGTCCAGCGGTCCACCGACCACCACCAACTCCCCAGGAATGATTCGTCGGAACGGGAAAGCTGTGCCATCAGCGCGATCCTTCCAAACGGCGCACCAATTCGGCGAACCGGTCGCCGCGCTGGTCGTACCCGGTGAATTGGTCCCAACTCGCGCAGGCCGGCGACAGCAGCACCACATCGGCGGCTTCCTCGGCGGCAGCCCGCGCCGCCAGGGCGACGGCGTTTTCCAGCGTGCCGGCCTCGGTGAACGCCACGCCGTGGGCCCGCAACGTCGCCGCCAGAATGGGCGAGTCCCGGCCGATCAGCATCGCGTGTGCGATCCGCGGGAACAGCGGTACCAGCGGCTCGATCCCATCCTCTTTCGCCATCCCGCCGGCGATCCAGATCAGCCGGTCGTAACAAACCAGGGCACGCTGAGCAGCGTCGGAATTCGTCGCCTTGCTGTCATTGATGTAGCGCACGCCACCAACGCGCCCGACCAGTTGCTGGCGATGCGGCAGCCCCGGATAGGTCCGCAGCCCCGCGGCGATAGCCGCCCGTCCCACACCGAGAAAGCCAGCCATCGCGGCAACCGCCGCGGCGTTCTGCGCATTGTGCGCGCCGGGCAGGGTAGGGCAGTCGGCCATCGCGACGATCGGACCGCCGCCATCGCGCAGCACCCCGTCCTCGGTCCGGAAGTCGGCATGCCCCACGCCCGAGATCGTCGCGACCCGCGCCGGTTGTCCGGCCAGCCACCCCGCCATATCCCGCGACAGCGCGTCGTCGATCCCAATGACCGCGAGGTCCCCCGCGCACTGCCGGCCGAACACGCCGCGTTTCGCCATCGCATACCCCGCCATGTCGCCATGACGGTCCAGATGGTCGACGCTGAGATTGAGCATCGCCGCCGCATCGAAGCGCAACGATACGATCCGCTCCAGCATATACGACGACATTTCCAGCACATAGACGCCATCGTCGCCCAGCAGCGGCAGCGACAACGCCGCCGGCCCCAGATTGGCCCCGGCCACCGCCGCGATCCCCGCGCCCGTCAGCACATGCGCCAACAGCGCCGTCGTGGTGGACTTGCCGTTCGTGCCGGTGATCCCCACGAACTTCGCCGCCGACCCGGCGCCCCGCACCGCTCGGTACAGAAGTTCGGTATCGGAAATGATCGCGACGCCTGTTTCCCGCGCCCAGACCGCGATCGGATGCGGCTTCGGCAGCAAATGAGGAATACCGGGCGACAGAACGACCGCATCGAAACGCCCGCCCGCCGTCCGGGGATCCCGTACATCCAGACCCACCGCCGCCGTCCGCGCCGGTTCGGAATCGTCCCACGCAATGACCTCGACCCCCATCGCGATCAGCGCATGCGCCGCCGGCAGGCCGTTCTTCCCCAGCCCCACCACCGCGAAGCGTTGCCCGGCGAAAACCGTGTTCGGGAACCCGCTCATCGTATCTTCAGGGTCCCCAGCCCGATCAGCGCCAGGATCATCGAGATGATCCAGAAACGAATGACGATCGTCGGCTCCGCCCACCCCTTCTTTTCGAAGTGGTGATGCAGCGGCGCCATCAGGAACACCCGCTGGCCGGTGCGCTTGTACCAGAACACCTGGACGATCACCGAGATGGTTTCCACCACGAACAGACCGCCGACGATCATCAGCACGATCTCATGCTTCGTCGCCACCGCCACCGCGCCCAGCGCGCCGCCGATCGACAAGGCACCGATATCGCCCATGAACACCGCCGCCGGCGGCGCGTTGAACCACAGAAACCCCATCCCCGCGCCGATCAGCGCGGAACAGAAGACGGCCAGCTCGCCGGCCCCGTTCACCGGGTTGAGCTGTAGATGTTCGGCGAAATTATGATTGCCCACGAGGTAGGCGATCAGGGTGAAAACCCCAGCGCAGATGATCGTCGGCACGATCGCCAACCCGTCCAGCCCGTCGGTCAGATTGACCGCGTTCGACGCACCCATCATCACCAGCATGGCAAAAATCGGGAACCCCCAGCCCAGCTGGAACGCCACTTCCTTGAATACCGGCACGGTCAGCGCCATGCCCAGCGGTCCGCGCGCCAGCCAGGTGAGCCAGATCGCCGTGATCAGACCCACGCCGGCCTGCACGATCAGCTTCATCCGGCCCGACACGCCCTTGGTATTGCGCTTGGTCACCTTCAGATAATCGTCGGCGAACCCCAGCGCGCCATAACCCAGCGTCACGAACAGCGTCGCCCACACCAAGCCGTTCTGAAGGTCGACCCACAGCAACGTCGAAATCGTCAGCGCGAACAGGATCAGCAGCCCGCCCATCGTCGGCGTGCCCTTCTTCTCCAGCAGATGCCGTTCCGGCCCATCCTCGCGGATCGGCTGCCCCTGGCCCTGCAGCCGACGCAGCGAGCGAATCACCACAGGGCCCAGCAGGAAGCTCACGAACAGCGCCGTCATGCACGCCGCACCCGCGCGAAACGTCACGTAGCGCATCAGGTTGAACAGAATCGTATGATCGGCGAGGGGGCGGAAGAAGTAGTAAAGCATCAGGCCGGTCCCTCGATGGCGATGGTGTCGAGAGTATCGACCACGCGTTTCATGCGGCTGCCAAGGCTACCCTTGACCAGAATGGCGTCGCCCGCCGCCACGGCTTCCGCGACGATCGGGGCGAGCGCGGCGGAATCCGCGGCATGCGCACCCCGCAAAGCTGGTGGCACAGCGTCATACAGATGTCGCATCAGCGGCCCGCAGGCAAACAACAAATCCGCCGACCGCGCCACCGCCGCGGCCAGTGCGGCATGTTCGGCCGGCCCGGCTTCTCCGAGTTCGAGCATATCGCCCAGCACCGCGATCCGCCGTGTCGCCGGTTGCAGCGCCAGCACCTCCAGCGCTGCCCGCATCGACGCGCCGTTGCCGTTGTAGCTCTCGTCCAGCAACAGCGCCGTGCCGCGCGGCAGCGTCAGCCGCCGTCGGGCCCCGCGCCCGCCCAACGGGGCGAAGGCTTCCAGCGTACTTGCGGCCGCGCCGCGGTCGAGGCCAAACGCATGGGCCGCCGTCAACGCCGCCACCGCATTCATCGCCATATGCTGTCCAGGCGCGTTAAGGCGAAACCGCACCTCCCGCCCGCCGATCTCCGCCAGCACCACCGATCCGTCGGCATCGGCTTCGAAGCCGACCAGCCGGCCGGTCGCGGCCGGCGCGGTGCCGAACGTCATGACATGCGCCGTCCCCGCCGCGGCGCGCAGTCGCGGAAACTGCGGCGAATCCAGCGGCAGCACCGCCACCCCGCCCGTCACCAGACCCGTCATGATCGAGGCCTTCTCGTCGGCGATCGCCTCGATCGAGCCGAGGTAGCCGATATGCGCCTTCTCCACCGTCGTGATGACCGCGACATGCGGATGGGCCAGACGCGCCAAGGGCGCGATCTCGCCCGCATGGTTCATCCCGATCTCCGCCACGCAATACGCCGCGTCCAGCGGCATGCGGGCCAAAGTCAGCGGCAAGCCCCAGTGATTGTTGTACGATGCCTCCGCCGCATGGGTCCGGCCGAACCCGGACAGGATCGTTCGCAGCATCTCCTTGGTCGTGGTCTTGCCCACGCTGCCGGTGACCGCGACGACCTTCGCGGCGCTCCGCACCCGGCTGAAGCCGCCCATGCGAGCCAGACCCGCCAGCGTGTCGTCGACCTGAAGCAAATGCCGCACCCCAGGGACCGTCCGGTGCACCATCGCCCCCGCCGCGCCCTTGGCCATCGCATCCGCCACGAACGCATGCCCATCCCGGCCTTCGCCCACCAGTGCCACGAACAGATCGCCCGGCCGCAGCGTGCGGGTATCGATCGACACCCCATCCGCCCCGAACGCAGCGTCGATGCTCCCGCCCGTGGCCTCCAACAGATCGAGCGCGGACCAAAGCCGGGTCATGCCATCCCCGCCAGATGCCGGATGACCGACACGTCGTCGAACGGGATCACGGTGCCGCCGATGGTCTGCCCTTGCTCATGCCCCTTGCCCGCGACCGCCAGCACATCCCCCGCTCGCAGCATATTCAACCCCGCCGCGATCGCATCGGTTCGGTCCCCGATCTCCAGCGCGCCCGGGCAGGCCGCCAGAATCGCCGCTCGGATTGTCGCCGGATCCTCCGACCGCGGGTTGTCGTCCGTCACGATTGCCCGATCCGCGAGCCGGGCCGCGGCATCGCCCATCAGCGGGCGCTTGCCGCGATCGCGATCGCCCCCGGCACCGAACACCACGATCAGCCGCCCCGCGGTATGCGGCCGCAACGCGGTCAGCAGCCGCTCCAGCGCGTCCGGCGTATGCGCGTAATCGACATAGGCCGCCGCCCCGTTCGCCAGCGCCGCGGCCAGTTCCATCCGCCCGCGCACGCCCGTCAGCGACGGCATGTGGGAGAAGACGTCGTCCATTCCCAGCGCTTCGGCCAACGCGCCGGCCAGCATGACATTGTCGGCCTGAAACCGGCCGGGCAGCCGCAGCGGAACCAAGCGCTCCACGCCATCGGCCAGGATCGTCATGTCCTGCCCGCCGGCATGCGCCTGGGTGCGCAACAGCCGCCAATGCGAACCCGCCTCTCCCACGGTGCGCAGCACCAGGCGCCGCCGCGTGGCGATTTCCCGCAGTCCCGCCAGCGTCTCCGCATCCATATCCGCGCAGGCCACCGCCGGCGCGCGTTCGGGCAGCAGGTCCGTGAACAGCCGCAGCTTCGCCGCGCGATAGGCCGCCAGCGTCCCGTGATAATCCAAATGATCGCGCGTCAGATTCGAAAATCCCGCCGCCGTCATCCGCACGCCGTCCAGCCGAAACTGGTCCAGCCCGTGCGACGACGCCTCCACCGCCGCGAACTGAATGCCCGCCCGAGCCAAGCCGGCCAGACTTTCCGCGAGGCTGATCGGATCGGGCGTCGTCAGCCCCGGCCCAGGCGCGAAACCCGGCGCGATCAGGCCAAGCGTGCCGAGGCTCGCGGCCTTGTGGCCATCCAGGGTCCAGAGCTGGCGCAGAAACTCCACGGTCGAGGTCTTGCCGTTCGTGCCCGTCACCGCGACCATCGTGCGCGGCGGCTTGCCGGCCAGCAGCGCCGCGATCCGCGCCAGACGCTGCCGGGGCTCCGGGTCCAACAGCATCGGCCGTTCCGGCACACCTTCCGGCCAGGCCGTTCCCGCCGGCGCCAGGACCGCCACCGCGCCGCGCCGGACCGCCTCGTCGATGAACGCTCGGCCGTCCGCGCGCGCGCCGGGCAGCGCGGCGAACAGATCGCCTGGCACGACCTGCCGGCTGTCGGCGGTCACACCCGCGATTTCCAGCTCCGCGATGGAGCGGTCCGAAAGGCTCATCATGAGATCACCGAGCCGCAACGGATGCGGCCATTTGCGCCGGTGCCGGCGGATGCGCGTCGGCCGTCGGCGTGGTGCTGTTGGGCACCCGCGCCGGCGCGCCCGGCGGGCGGCCCGGTTCCAGCGGAATCGCCAGCATCCGATCGATCGCGGCCTTGTCGGCCGTATTGGGCGCAACATCCAGCATCGGACCGATGCGCCCGATCACCCGTCCCGCCGCCGGTGCGGCAACCCAGCCCGCCGTTGCATACCCGGCGGTCGATCTGTTCCCGTGCGGCTCGTCCAACATCATGTAAACTGCGTAGCGCGGCGCATTCATCGGGAAAACGCTCATGAAGGCGGCGACGTTGGCATGCTTGCGGTACCCGCCATGCGCATCCACCTTTTCCGCGGTGCCGGTCTTGCCACCAGGGTAGTAGCCCGCGACCTCGGCCGATTTGCCGAAACCGTCGGTGACCACGAGGCGCATCAGCTTGCGCATGATGTCGGACGTCGATTGCTGCATCACGCGCACACCTTCGGGATGTTCGCCGGGCGGGACCGCCAGGATGGTCGGCCGCATCAGCACGCCGCCATTCGCGATCGCCGCCGTGCCCCGCACCACGTGCAGCGGCGTGACCGAGATACCGTGCCCGAAAGCGACGGTCATCGTCGCGATTTCCTTCCAGTTGGCCGCCGGCTGCACGATCGGCAGGCCGGCTTCGGGCAGTTCCACCCCAGTCCTGCCGAACATGCCCATCGCCTTCAGCCAGGTGCGCTGCCGGTCCGCCCCCATCGCCATCGCGATATGCGCGGCGCCAAGGTTGGACGAGTAGGCCAATACCTCCGGCAGATAGAGCCACCGGTGCTTGCCCTCGAAGTCCTCGATCGTGAAACGGCTGATGTGAATCGGATGCGAGGCGTCGAATTGATCCCAAATATGCACCAGGCCGGAATCCAGTGCCATCGACGCCGTCTGCAGTTTGAAGGTACTGCCCGGTTCGTAACGTTCCTTGATCGCGCGGTTCTTCTTCTCGTCCTCGGTCGCCGTACGATAATTGTTCGCGTCGTAATCGGGCAGGCTGACAACCGCGAGCAGCTCGCCGGTGTTCACATCCATCACGATCCCGGCGGCGCCGATCGCACCGAATTCGCCCATCGCGCCCAGCAGTTCCTCGCGCACCACTTCCTGAACCCGCACATCGAGCGACAGGCGCAACGGCGTCTGATCGTTGCGCAGCCGGCGATCGAATTCCCGCTCCACGCCCCCCACGCCGTTCTCGTCGATGTCCACCCCGCCCAGCACCTGCGCCGCTATCCGGCCCATCGGGTAAGTCCGCGTCTGGCTCTGCTGGAACTCGATCCCCGGCAAATTCAGACGCTCGATCTCCAGCTTCTCCTTCGGCGTGATATTGCGTTCCAGATACACGAACTGCATGTTCGCCGCCGACAGCCGCCGGATCGTTTGCTCTTCGTCCAGCCGCGGCAGCACCTGCTTGAGCTGATGCACGACATCGGCGGGGTCGAGAATCTGCCGCGGATCGGCGAATACCGATACCGCCGGACGCGAGCTCGCGAGGGCCTGGCCCCACCGGTCGGTGATCTGCGCCCGCTGCCCGATCGTGGTATAGCTCGTCGTGCGCGGCGCGGCCGCCACCAGATCGGCGACCAGGTGCTCCTTGCGTTTCGGTTCGGTGGGATCGATGACCGTCACGAACGTCACCCGTCCGGCCAGCAGCACGAACATCACGGCGAACACGAAGGAGGCGATCACCAGCCGCCCACGGGACATATCCGTCGCCGCGCGCCGAAACCGCTCGGATTCCGTGATGTTGAAACTGCCGGTCAGCGGTACCGAGTCGGACGCCGCCCCACGGCGACGGCCCGTACGGCCATAACCGCCGTTCGGCGGCAGTGAGTCAGGCGATGGCGGGGCGGTGGGATCGGTCATGGCGGGACCTCAATTACCGTAGGGGTAGCGGGGCGCGCCGACCGGCATCGGCTGCGGTACCGGCGCGAAGACGCTGCCGCGCCCAATCGCCAGGAGCGAACCGCCCTGCGCCGACGCCTGCTGTACTTGTGCCGGCGGTTGCATCTGGCGTGCTTGTATGGGCGGTGCCTGCATGGGTGCCGGCATCCGAACTGCCTGTATTGGCGGTGCTTGGACCGGCGCCATCGGCGCCGGCGGTGCTGGCGCGCGTGCTGCCTGCAGCGGCGGAACTGGCGCGTGCGGCACCTGAACCGGCGGTGCCGGCGCGCGTGCGGCCTGGATCGGCGGTGCCGGCGCTGGTATCGGGCCGGACACCGCTGGCGTGACCGGGTGGGGTGGCGCTGTGTGCGCCGCGATCGGCGCGGCGATCGCCACCGGAGGCGCGGGTACGGGCAAAGGTGGGATCGGCAAATCAGCCTCGGCCGTGACGGTATCGTTCGCCGTCGGCGTCGGTGTTGTCGCCGGGGCCGGCGCGGCTGCTGCCATCGCGGGAGGGGCGGTTGGTCCGGCCGTCGCGACGGGGGTGTCAGCCGGTTCGTCAGTCGTTTCGTCCGGACCGGCTGGCGGCATCGCTCGCGGCGCGGGCATATGCGAGTCCAGATTGGCCAGCGTCACGAACTGCGCGGGGAGCATCTGCTTCAAGGTCAGATTCTGATCGGCGAACGGGCGCAGGCGTTCCGGATTGTTCCGAAGTGTCCAATCGGCCTGCAGGCCGCGCGACTCTTCCCGCAGCCCAGCCGTCTGCGCCAAGGTCTTTTCGATATCCTTTTCGATCAGCTGAACCCGGTGCTTCACCTCGAAAGTATAGGCGACCGTGGCGGCGGTCAGCAGGCCAAAAGCGATGGTAAATGTCTTGATCATGCGGCGACCCCTTCCAGACGTTCGATGGCGCGCAGCCTCGCGCTGCGGGCCCGGGGATTGGTGTTGGTCTCGTCGGCGCGCGGGCGCAGCGCCTTCGCGGTCAGCAGCCGGAACCGTGCCGCGGGACGGTCGGTCAAACCGCGCGGATCGTGCCGCGACAGACCCGGCGTCCGCCCCGAAACCTCGGTCATGAAGCGCTTGACGATGCGGTCCTCAAGCGAGTGGAACGACACCACAACCAAACGCCCGCCCGGTGCCAGCATCTCCGCCGCCTGGGTCAAAGCCCGCTCGATCTCGCCCAATTCGTCGTTCACCTTGATGCGCAACGCCTGAAAGCTGCGGGTGGCCGGATCCATACCCGACCGATCGGGCGGCAATACGGCACGGATGATCCCGGCGAGGCGCGCGGTCGTCTCGATCTTTTCCTCGGCCCGCGCCGCGACGATGGCCTTGGCGATCCGCCGCGACGCCCGTTCCTCGCCAAGCTCGTACAGCACGTCCGCCAGTGCGGCTTCCCCAAGCGTGTTCACCAGGTCGGCAGCCGTCGTCCCGCTCCGTCCCATCCGCATGTCCAGCGGGCCATCCATCCGGAACGAAAACCCCCGAGCGGCATCGTCGATCTGATAGGACGACACGCCGATGTCGAGGACGATGCCATCCAGCAAGGACACCCCGGCCTCCGCCAGCAGCGCCATCATGCGGCCGAACTCTCCTTCGATCAGATGCAGCCGGCCGGGAAACCGTTCTGCCAACGCCGCGCCCCGCGCGATCGCCGCGGGGTCGCGGTCGATGCCCCAAAGCGTGCAGCCCGGTGTCGCCAGAATCGCCGCGGCATACCCACCGCCACCAAAAGTGCCGTCGAGGTAGATGCCGCCATCGCGCGGCGCCAGTTGCGCCAGAACCTCGCGCAGCATCACCGGAATGTGACCGCTCATTGCATCACCCCCGGAGAGCTGAACGGCACCTCCGCCGCTTTCTTCCGGGCTTCGGCCTTGCGCCGCGCAGCAGCCTCGACATCCCAGATTTCAAACGTATCGCCGATCCCCATCACCGTGATCGGACCCTCGGGCTTCAGTTCGGCATGCGCGATCAGCTCCGCGGGCAGCACGATGCGCCCTTCCTTGTCGGCCTCCAGACGAATGGAGTCAGAGAAAAACGCCGTCGCCAGATCGTGATATTCATCCCCAAGCTTCGCCATCCGCGACAACTCGGCCTTCAGCGCGTCGAAGCCCTTCTCGGTCCGCGCCTCGATGCACACGAGTTTCCGGGACGGCAGCAGATACAGCGGCGATGGCGCGGTCGGCGCGGTGTTCCCCGAGCGGCTTTCCAGTTTGAGTTCGTTACGAAACAGCACAGGCACGGACATGCGGCCCTTGCCGTCAAGCTTTCCGTGATGTGTGCCGATGAAGTCGGCCATCCCGCGCCCGCATTTCGGAGTGATCGGTGGGATTCCGCGCTGTCGTTCGAAAGAGTGGGACCACCCGCCGCTTTAGCCCCTCCCGATCGAGCCCATGGGGAAACGTGTCCTCCTTACTCATGGGATGACATGGTATGCGCCGGGTTTTTTTGGGTGTCAATGGATTTGCAGCCCCACTGAGATGGGATTAGGCCGCTTCGGATCACGGGTTTTTCGAATTCAGAGCCTTTCGTTCTCGTGTAGTTCTGTGGATAGATCGGTTGATAACTGGTGAACAGACTACGATTCTCCTTTTGTTTTGGACAGTATTTCCAACTGGTGAAATGCTGCGCGGTGCTGCCGCCCATCCCGCCCCCGGTCGAAGGCCGGTCGGAAACCATGGCCGGGCGCGTGCACCAACTGCGTCAAGCCGCCCGCGCCGCCCGCGCAGCCGGCACGTTCCCTGCACTGCAAATGGGTTCGTTGCCCGGCGCCAGTCCCCCGGCCCGCGCGAAACTCAGCAGGGGCGGTCGCCGCGCACCAGCATCCGATACAGCCGGCGGTGCTGGCTGTGATCGTAATCGAACCCAGCTTTGTGCAATGACGCCCGGTCGTCGATGATCAGCAAGTCGCCCTTCTGATACTCATGCGCGTAGCAAAATTGCGGCTGGGTGATCCGGTCGGTCAGGTCCTGCAGGAAATCCTGCGTTTCCTCCGGCGACATGCCGGTGACTGTCTCGGTCTTGCTCTTGTGAAACCACACGGCCTTCGTACCGGTTTCCGGGTGGGTGCGTACCAAAGGATGCACCATCGGTGGCTTCTTTGACTCAAGCTGCGCTTTCACGACATCGGGATTGCCGTTCTTCATGCGGGCGCTGCTGATCAGCGTATTCGCGGTTTTCGCGCCGTCGATCTTCGCCTTCACCGCTCCCGGCAACGCCTCGTACGCCGAGCGGGAGTTGCAAACCGACGTCGCGCCGCCCTTGTCCGGCACCTCGACCGCATACAGCATGGTGAATTTGGGCGGGAATTCCTGGTTCGTGTGATCGGTGTGCCAGGTGGCATTGGCGCCCACCTTTGCCGGCTGCCCCTTGCTGTCCAAATGACGGTTGTCGAGCACGCTGATCAGCGGGTACCCATCGACCAGATAGCGCCGGTTCTGGTCCTCCATCAACTCGCCGAACATTTCGCCGGCCGCCTGCAACTGCCCCGGGTTCAGATGCGCCTGCCCACGAATAACCAGCACCACGTTGTCCACCGCCGCGTCGTAAAGCGCCTTGCGGGTCGCGCTGTCGAGCGGCCGCGCAAGGTCGATGCCAGTGACGATGGCACCGATATGCTCCTTGACCTTCGCGATATGCATGGACGGAACGGGCGTGTGCGACAGGGCGGCGCTCATGATCGGAATCCTCCAGCTTCGGCCCGCGCGCTTCGGCGGTCGCGGTGCGTGAAAATGGCTCACCCCGGCAGGATCGACCCAATGATCCGATCCATCAAGTGTCCCCCCCCCCCCCCAAGATCAACAAGACCAACAAGACCAACAAGATCAATCTGCCAGACGGCCTGTAAGCCGGGTTCTGTCCCCCTGTTGCCAGGATGAACGGCCATTCCTCTGGGACACGCCTCACGGCGTGCCTCTCGCGACCAACCCGAACGACGGGGCGGGAATGCCCTCCCTCGTCGCCCGAAAGCGCGAGGCAGCCGTTCCTATTCGGTCTTGCTCCCGGTGGGGTTTACCCTGCCACCCCTGTTGCCAGGGGCGCGGTGCGCTCTTACCGCACCGTTTCGCCCTTTCCCGCGGGGCCAAGGGGATAAGCCTTACCTTGCGCGGGAGGTTTATTTTCTGTGGCACTGTCCCTGGGGTCGCCCCCGCCGGCGGTTAGCCGGCACCGTATTCCCGTGGAGCCCGGACTTTCCTCTGCCCCCGTTTCCAGGGACAGCGGCCGTCCAGCCGTCTGGCAGGCGGGGGACATGGGCGCCTGCCGCTCGCGCGTCAAGCGTCCTTCCGTCGCTCAGACCCGGAGACTTACCGCCGCTGGGCTTTCCAGTCGTGGTTGGGCTCTTCGTCGCAATAGCCCCAATAGGCCGCCGGACGCCTGCTCCACGCGTCGTCGATCGTGAAGCGGCCCCAGGAACGATAGCCTTCGCGCATATTCCGACAGGGATGGTCGCTGTCTTCGTTCTGCAGCCAAACGCCCGAGATACCGCCCCGCCCGTCGGCACGGCCCAGCAGCTTGCCCTCCCTGTACGGCGATATGTCCTGGCGATAGCTGCCGCTGACGTCGCCGTTGCGGTCGACGTCGAGAGACATCGGCCCATCGGAGTTGTGGAACTCCAAATGGTCGGCCCGCGCCGCGCCGATCACGCTAAGGCTGGCCACGATTGCGGCGACCGCGAGATATGCTGCTTTCATCCGAACT
Source organism: uncultured Acetobacteraceae bacterium (assembly GCA_903877125.1). Classification (GTDB taxonomy): domain Bacteria; phylum Pseudomonadota; class Alphaproteobacteria; order Acetobacterales; family Acetobacteraceae; genus Rhodopila. Next base: position 21,501 of record CAIRCM010000132.1, read on the forward strand.
CCGGAGGCACATGATGGACGGTGTCGATGCCGAGCCTCGCGTTCGGCAAACCGAATAGTGACACGATAGCAGGGCTTGCGGAACCCTTCACCACACCCCTCGACGGCCCGGCTACCTCAATGGGCGCGGCGGCGGCGCCGGCCCAAAAATCCCCAAGCCGCACAGCCGGTGGCCAGCAGGGCCAACGAGCCGGGCTCCGGCACCGATTCCGCCGTGAGCACCACCATGTCGTTATGGCCGTACGTTAACGTGGCGCTGACGGCCGAATTCGAATTGCCGGGGGACGGGTATGCCGACCAGTACGACCCAGCGTAACCGAACAGCGTCTGCTGCGCGTTGTAAATGCCGCCGGAAACCGCGCTGTCGGGAATGACCAGGGCTTGGATGCCGTCGGCCGACGGGCCGGTGATCATGGTCACGCCCAACGCGTTCAACGCATCGGTCAGCGCGACGAGCGCATCGGCCGCGCTCGCGGTGTCGTTGCCGAAGATCGGTGCGGTGGTGGCGAACACATTGGCATAGGTGTCGGCGATGAAAGTCGCATCGTAAAGCTTTCCGTCCACCAGCAATCCGGTCAACCCGGTCGCGTCGTTGGTCGTTCCGACCAGAACCGGGTTCGCCGCGGCCGGTTGGCCGAACAGCAGGCCCGCCAGCAGCCCCATGCCGCAAAAAACGCGGCGCCAGGACAAAAAATGCCGCGAGTCGGTCGAATCGAAAATCATGGTGCCAGTGCCCTTCGCCTGCGGATCAGGCGCGAAACGCCCCTGAGGCTTTCGCTTAAAGACGGCGCAATCGAAATAAGCAAGTGTTGGAACAATAAAAATACATTCCATCTGTGCTAATTGTCAGCCGCCCGCCCGATCTCCAAAGCGCGGGCGTAAACAATTTTCCGTGGCAAGCCCGTGGCCGCCGACACGAGGGCCGCCGCGTCCTTCACGCTGTGCGTCGCCAAAGCGCGGGTCAGCGCGCCATCCAGATCTTCCTGGTCGTCTTCCTCGGGCGGACCGACCAGCACGGTGATCTCACCCCGCGCCTGATTCGATGCGTAGAACGCCGCCAACTCGGTCAACGTTCCCCGCCGCACTTCCTCGAAATGTTTCGTCAGTTCCCGAGCGACCGCCGCCGCCCGGGGACCGAACGAAAACGCCATGTCCGCCAAGGTCTCCGCCAGCCGGTGCGGGGCTTCATGCCAGATCAGCGTCGCCGTCAGCCCCGCCCGCTCCGCCGCACGCAGGGTCCCGAACGCCGCCCGCCGCGCGGCCGACCGCGGCGGCGGGAAGCCCAGAAACAAAAACGGTTGCGGCGGCAGACCCGACAGCACCAGCGCCATCACCGCCGCGTTCGGTCCGGGGATCGCCCCCACCGGTATGCCCGCCGCGATCGCCGCACGCACCAGCCGGTAACCAGGATCCGACACCAAGGGTGTCCCGGCATCCGAGATCAATGCGATCCGCCGCCCCGCCCGCAACATCGCCAGCACCGGTGCGATCCGTGCCTCCTCATTGAAGTCATGCAGCGGTTCGGTCCGCGCCGTCGCCCCGATCGCCGCCAGCAGCCGGGCCGAGTGCCGCGTGTCCTCGCACAGGATCAAATCGCTGCCCGCCAAAGCATCACGTGCCCTTGAGGATATATCGCCGAGGTTGCCGATTGGCGTGGAAACCAGCACAAGGGCTGCCAGCGGAGCAGCCGTCGCGGTCTGCTCGTCTTCGGGAGGATCGGCATATGCTTCGTCGGGCATTCGTGCTCCTGCTTGCCACGGTGTGGGTGGCTGGCTGCGTTGGTCCATACACCCCACCGCCGCCCAGGGGCTACCTGCCTCCGCCGCCCCTCCCCGGCGCCCCGCCCGGCCGCCCCCCGGCGCCCGGCTTCGTCCAACGCCAGACCAATCCCAACCGGGTCGCCATCCTGCTCCCGATGACCGGACCGAACGGCGATATCGGCCAGGCCATGCTGCATGCAGCCCAACTCGCGCTGCCCGACGGCGGCACACCGGTTCTTGACGCCCGCGACACCGGCGGTACCCCCGACGGCGCTGCCCAAGCCGCTCGGGATGCCATCGCGGCCGGCGATGGCTTGATCCTCGGCCCGCTCACCTCGGCCGAAACCGCCGCCGTCGCCCCGGTCGCCCGGGAGGCCGGGGTGGCGGTCCTCGCCTTCACCAACGATCCCCATCAGGCCCAGCCCGGCGTCTGGACAATGGGCATCACGCCGACCGAACAGGTACGCCGCCTGCTGATCGCAGCCCAGGCGCAGAACAAGGGCCACGCCGCCGCGCTGCTGCCGAATACCGACTTCGGCCATGCCTTGGGTGACGCGATGACCCAGGCCGCCGCGTCCCTGAACCTGCCCACCCCGGACGTGCGCTATCATGAATCCGGCATGGGGGCGATCAACACCGCCGTCCGCGAACTGGCCAACTACGGCGGCCGCCGCGGCCCGATCGAGGCCCAGATCAAGGCCTCCCGTCTGCTCGGCACGCCCGAGGGCCGCCGTCGCGCTCAGGAACTCGCCCGCGCCCACATCCCGCCGCCGCCGTTCGATACGCTGCTGCTGGCCGATACCGGGGACCAGCTGGGCTTGGTCGCGACAATGCTGCCGTACTACGATGTCGACCCCGGCTCGGTGCAAATCCTCGGACCCGCCCAGTGGCTCGCGGCCGGCAGCGGCGCGAACGTCATGACCGGCGCTTGGTATGCCGCGCCCGACCCGGCATCCCGCGGCGGGTTCGAAGGCGAATATACGAGCAAATTCGGCGCCCCACCGCCGGCCATCGCCGACCTCGCCTACGATGCCGCCACCGTCGCGCGCACCTTGAGCGGGCAGGGCGGTTTCTCGATCGGGGCACTGACCCAGCCCGCCGGGTTCGCCGGTGCCGACGGCTGGTTCACCCTGCTGGCCGATGGCGAGGTGCGGCGCGGCCTCGCGGTCTTCCGCCTCGACCGCGGCGGCGCCTCGATGATGGAGCCTGCCGCGGCGCGGACCCCTGGGAATTCGTAACGCACGATTTGCGCCAGTCCGAACGCCGTCACCTCAGACATACATCACCCACGGGTATGACACCGCGCAACCCTGCGCTATAGGCTCCCAATGCCCGCGCCGCGTTCGCTGATTCGTCTTGCCGTCAACATCGCCCTGGACGCAGTCCTGGCGGCCATCGCGGTTCCGGTGGCGCGGTGGATCGCGGATCCAACCGGCAACGCCATGACTCCGTTCTGGCTGATCCCCGCCGGCGCGGCCGCCCTTCTGGTCGGCGGCATCCCCTTCCGCCTGTCCCGCCAATACTGGCGCTTCGCCGGGATCGAAGACCTCCTGACCGTCGCCGCCAGCAGCATCGCCGGCGCCGCCCTCTTCTGGCTGATCGCCATCGCCGGCGGCGCGACCTCCGCCAACCCCGCCTTCCCCATCGTCCACGCCCTCACGATGCTCGTCCTGCTCGGCGCCCCCCGCGTGTTCTACCGCCGCCTGCGCCTGCGCGGCACCGCCCCGCCGCCCGAAGCGGGAGTCACTTCCATCCTCCTCATCGGCGAAACCGAGGACGCCGACCTCTTCCTCCGCGCCATGGTGCAGGACCGCCGCCGGTCCTTTCAGGTCGAGGGTCTGATCGCCCCCACCGCCCGCCTCACCGGAAGGCGCATCCAGGACCACCCAATCCTCGGCTCCGTCGCCGATCTCGCCGCCGTGCTGGAACAGTTGCGGGAGGAAGGCCGCCTGCCCGGGATGCTCGTCATCGCCTCGCCCGACCCTTCCGGTGCGACCCTGACCACCATCCTCGCCCAGGCCGACCGCTTCGGCCTCCAGGTCCGCCGCGCCCCCCGGCCCACCGCGCTCGATACGAACACCGGCCCCGAACGCCCGCTCGAACTCAAGCCCGTCGCGATCGAGGATCTGCTGAACCGAGCACAGGTCCCGCTCGACCGCGACGGCATGGCGCGGCTGATCCAGGGGCGCCGCGTCGTCGTCACCGGCGCCGGCGGCACGATCGGCAGCGAACTCGCCCGTCAGGTCGCCGCCTTCGGACCGTCGAACCTGATCCTGATCGACAACGGCGAATTCGCGCTCTGGCAGATCGATCTCGAACTCGCCGAAACCCATCCTGGCGTCCCCCGCCGTACCCTCGTCGCCGACGTTCGCGACGAAGCCCGCATCAAGGCAGTGTTCGAGGAAGTCCGCCCCGAACTCCTGTTCCACGCCGCCGCGCTCAAACACGTCCCGATGGTCGAGGCCAATCCCCTCGAAGGCCTCCTCACCAATGCCGCCGGCACCCGCCATGTCGCCGACGCCGCTCGGGCCGTTGGGACGTTGGCGATGGTGCTGATCTCCACCGACAAAGCCGTAAACCCGACCAGCGTGATGGGCGCGTCGAAGCGACTGGCGGAAATGTACTGCCAAGGGCTGGATATCCAGGCACGGCAGACCGGCTCCGGCATGCGTTGCATCACCGTGCGGTTCGGCAACGTGCTC
>CAIRCM010000133.1 GCA_903877125.1 uncultured Acetobacteraceae bacterium
AGCCGCCAGCTTCGTGCAGAACCAGGCCCGGCAATAGCCGAGGCGAGGCTCGGCCGCGTCTGACCCCGCGAATGATCACCAGCTTCGCCGCTACCCCCTGCTTGGGCCAGAGCGGGAAAACCGAATCCGCCTTGCAATCGGCTGCTTCCATCGCCTGGAGGCAGGCTTGCAGCTGCGCCGCCGGGACGATCATGGTCAGCGTGCCCCGCGTCCGCAGCGGCCGAGCCAGCGCCGATGCCCAAACCCCCAGCAGAGTTGGAACCGCGCGTTTGGCAGTCGCTCGGGATGGATCGGGAGAAGCCGTGCCCGTCGCCGCATGATACGGGGGATTGGCAAACGCATGGTCGAACACCCCGTCCGGTTCAACCGCGGCGATATCCCCCGTCAGCACGGTGATGGCGTCAAGCCCCGCGGCGTTGGACCGAGCCAACGCCGCCTGGGCGGGATCGAGTTCGATTCCAACACCTTCGATACCCGGCACACGGGCCAGCAGGCACAACAACCCAGCGCCGGCACCCACTCCACCCTCCAGCACCCGTTGGCCGGCACGCGCGGGTACGGACGCCGCGAGCAAAACAGGCTCGATGCCGCTGCGAAACCCCTGGGCGGGCTGGTCGTAGCGTACCCGTCCGTTCAGCAGATAACCGCGGGTGATGCCGCTCACGGCTCCCCAGCATCGCGGAGGACGCGCTGCGCCCGATCCTCATCATCGGTCGCAACGCAAAGCCGGCGAGGGATCGCACCGATACTGCCATCCATCACACTGGCATAATCGTCGAGCAGGATCGTCTCGATCCCCGCATCTGCCAGCAACGCCCGCAGGAAGGAAATGCGCACGGGATTGTTGGATGTCGCGATCGTGCGCACCGGGGCTAGAAAACCACCACGCTGCGGATCGACTCCCCGCGGCGCATCAGGTCGAAGCCTTCGTTGATCTGCTCGAACGGCAGGACATGAGTGATCAGGCTGTCGATGTCGATTTTCTTGTCCATGTACCAGTCGACGATGCGCGGCACGTCGGTGCGGCCCCTGGCGCCACCGAAGGCAGTGCCCATCCATGTGCGCCCGGTCACAAGCTGGAACGGGCGGGTGGAAATCTCCTGCCCCGACCCGGCGACACCGATGATGATGGACTTGCCCCAGCCGCGATGCGCGCATTCCAGCGCCTGGCGCATGATCTGCGTGTTGCCGATGCACTCGAAGCTGTAATCGGCGCCGCCCTTGGTCAGATCGACGAGATAAGGCACGAGGTCGCCCTGGACCTCCTTCGGGTTGACGAAATGCGTCATGCCGAATTTCTCGGCCATCGCCTTGCGGCGCGGGTTGATGTCGACCCCGACGATCATCTCGGCGCCGACCATGCGCAGCCCCTGGATCACATTCAGCCCAATCCCGCCCAGCCCGAAGACCACGCAACGCGAACCCGCCTCCACCTTCGCGGTATTCATCACCGCGCCAAGACCCGTGGTCACGCCGCAGCCAATGTAGCAGACCTTGTCGAATGGCGCGTCCTCCCGGATTTTCGCCAAAGCGATCTCAGGCAGGACGGTGAAGTTCGAGAAGGTCGAGGTGCCCATGTAGTGGTAGACGGTGTCTTTTCCGGCGGAAAACCGGCTGGTGCCGTCCGGCATTACCCCCCTGCCCTGCGTTGCGCGGATGGCGACACAGAGATTGGTTTTGCGGCTGAGGCAGTATTCGCACTGGCGACATTCCGGCGTGTAAAGCGGAATAACGTGATCGCCCTTCTTGAGAGAGGTGACGTTCCTCCCGACATCCACCACGACGCCGGCACCTTCATGCCCGAGGACTGACGGAAACAGCCCCTCGGGATCCCCCCCGGACAAGGTGAATTCGTCCGTATGGCAGATGCCCGTGGCCTTGATCTCCACCAACACCTCCCCCTCCCGCGGCCCATCCAGATCGATGGTTTCCAGGCTCAGGGGTTTGCCGGCCTCACGGGCGACGGCGGCTCGGGTTTTCATGGCGACTCTCCGGTATCTGCGTGGGGCGGAATGTGCGGGGAGTGGCGTTTGGGATCAAGCTTCGGCTTGCGGACAAAAAAAGTGGCGATGCCCCGAGGGGCATCGCCAAGTTTAGGGAGGAAACGTCCAAGAAAGCAGCGCGCCTAAGCAGCGCCGCTGGAAGATTTTATAAGGCACTGATCATAGGTATGCAAGCAAGATTGTGCGTTGCACAATTTATTTTTCTGCAACTTCCCCTTGCGCCTGCCTGACGCATTTTTGCATCACGGACGGCAGGGCAACGCGCCCAAGATCGGCGATCGGATGTTGAAATCCCTCACTTTCCAATGCGGGCACGGATGCCGCGAAGATGTCGAGAACCAGCTCGAAATGGGTAAAGCCATGCTGAACCTGGCCAACCGGCCGCCAATTGGCAGGCATCGGGGCATGCGACATGGCCTCGGCCTGGGTCCATTTCTCCAAGCGCCAGGGCGTGCCCGGCAGCTCGGTCATGCCGCCCAGCAGGCCGCGTTCAGGGCGCCGGCGTAGCAGGACGTTGCCGCCGCGATCGGTCAACCAGAAGTGAACCCCATAACGGACCGGTCGCACCTTCTTGGGTGCCTTGATCGGCAATCGGTCCGCGATCCCAGCCTTGCGGGCCTGACAGGCATCGGTCCACGGACATACCCCGCAGGCCGGGGACGTTGGCGTGCACAAGCCCGCGCCCAGATCGAACAAAGCCTGAGCGAAATCGCTCGGCCTTTCCCTCGCGAGCGGATCGGTCCCAAGCCGCTCCGCGGCGGCGCGCATCAGCGGCTTGGCGAGGGGGAGCGGTGTGTCGATCGCGAACAGGCGGGATGTGACACGCTCGACGTTGCCGTCCACCGGAACCGTCGGCAGACCGAAGGCAATCGACCCGATGGCGGAGGCAGTGTAGACCCCGATCCCCGGCAAGTCCTGCAATCCCTGGAGATCCCGGGGAAATCCTCCCATCCCCGCCACCGCCCGAGCACAGGCGTGCAGGTTACGGGCGCGCGCATAATAGCCAAGACCGGCCCAGGCGGACAAAACAGTGTCCAGCGGTGCCTCGGCCAGTGCCTCTACCGTGGGGAAGCGGCTTACGAAACGCTCATAGTAGGGTATGACCGCGGTGACGGTGGTCTGCTGTAGCATGATTTCGCTGAGCCAGACCCGGTAGGCGTCGGTGGTCTGCCCTGGCTCCGCACGCCACGGCATGCGCCGGCGATGGCGGTCGTACCAGCGCAGCAGGGACTCGGCGGACGGGATGGCGATAGGGGACACAAGATCGGATATGGAAGACGACGCACGCCACGTCTACGGACCGCGTCCGGTCGGATCGATGATTCCCGGCCTCACGCGGGAGGCGTTTCGCAAACGCTCCCCAGCCGCTGCGCAGCTGATCGCCGATTGGGCGATTATCGTGGGGCCCGAACTGGCACGCTCGACCGCGCCGAAGCGCTTGGTGCGCGGCGTGCTGACGATCGGCTGTGCCGGTCCGGTCGCGATGGAGTTACAATATCTGGCCGCCGCGCTGCTGAACCGGATCAATGCCCATCTCGGGGCATCGGTGGTCACGCAACTCAAATTTCTGCAGGTGTCGCTGGATTTCCCAAAATTGCGGGCACCTGCCGCGATCGCCCCGGCCGTCGTCGCGGCGGCGGAGGCCGCGGTCGCCGATCTGCCGAACGGCGATCTCCGCACCGCACTCGCGGCATTGGGTCGCGCGGTGCTGGCTGGTAAAGATGGCTCGACAGCTGGGTCCCACAAACGCTAAACCACTACATATAGAGGTTCTGATGCTCGCTTCACGCCGTTCCCTACTAGCTATGGTAGCCGCTGGTACCGCCCTCACGCCCGCGCTCGCTCGGGCGGAGGATATGACCAGAACCGAGCGTTCGATCGGCAAGGCCGATGCGAAGGTGACGGTGATCGAGTGCTTTTCGCTGACCTGCACGCATTGCGCGGCCTTCGCGCATGAGACGCTGCCGAAGGTGAAGGCCGAACTGATCGATACCGGCAAGATCCGCTACGTGTTCTACGATTTCCCGCTGAACGGCCTCGACTTCGTCGCCTTCCAGGTGTCACGCTATGTGCCGATCGAACGCTATTTGCCGTTCGTGGAAGCGCTGTTGGCGACCCAGGACCGCTGGGCCTTCGGCCGTGGCATCGACCCGAAGGAAGAGCTGTTCAAGATGGCCGCGCTCGCGGGCATGGGCCGCACGACGTTCGAGAAGGCAGTGGCCGATGACGATCTGAAGGCATGGATCGCCGCCCAACAGCAGGTCGCGGCCGACCGTTGGAAAGTGAACGCGACTCCGACCTTCATTGTTAATAATCAGGTTCACTCCGGCGAAATGGGCTTCGACGAGTTCCGCAAGCTCATTCCGGACGCCTGAAGGAGCAGGGATTGCCGGTCAGTTTTCGCCGCCTCAGCATCGCTGGGTTCAAAAGCTTCGCCGAACCCACGAGCGTCGAGATTCTGGATGGACTGACCGGAATCGTTGGACCCAACGGCTGCGGCAAGTCCAATGTCGTCGAAGCCCTGCGCTGGGCCATGGGCGAAAGCAGCGCCCGCAACCTGCGCGGCACAGAGATGGACGACGTCATCTTCGCCGGCACCACGGGCCGCAAATCCCGCGACTCGGCGGAAGTGACGCTGCTGCTGGAGGAAACCCTCGGCACCGCCCCCCCGCCGTTCGGCGACCAGCCGGAGCTGGCCATCAGTCGCAAGCTGGAACGCGGGGGCGGGTCATCCTACCGCGTCAACGGCAAGGATGCCCGCGCACGCGACGTCCAGACGCTTTTCGCCGATCTGGCATCCGGCGCCCGAGCCTCGGCCATGGTCAGCCAGGGCCGCGTCGGAACGCTGGTCAACGCCCGCCCCGAAGACCGGCGCATGGTGCTGGAGGAAGCCGCGGGGATCACCGGCCTGCACGCCCGCCGGCGGGAGGCCGAAATCAAGCTGCGCGCGGCCGAGGCCAATCTGGCGCGCGCCGACGACACGCGCGCGCAATTGGACCAGCAGCTTGGCACATTGAAGCGTCAGGCACGTCAGGCCAATCGCTTCCGCAATATATCCGACCTCGTGCGTCAGGCCGATGCGGAACTGCTGTCGATCCAGCGCGCCCGCACGGATGCAGGGCGCGCCGCCGCCCGCGGCGCCCTGGACATCGCCCGCGCCGCCGCCGCCGCCGCGAGTCTGGCCGCAACGGACGCCTTACGCCTCGCCGCGGAAGCCGCCGAAGCCTTGCCACCCTTGCGGACACGGGAGTCCGACGAACGCACCAGCCTCGAACGCCACCGCGTCGCACAGGAACAGATCGCCGCCGAGGAACAGCGCGCCCGCACAATGCTGGCCGACGCCACGCGCCGGCTCGGTCAGTTGCGGCAAGACCTCAGCCACGCCGAACAACTGCAACGCGACGCCGCGACGGCGGAAGAGCGGCTGGCCGCCGAAGATGCCACCCTGGCCGCCGCCGATGCGGGTCACGACGAGCGCATGCAAAGCGCGGACGCCGAAGCCCAGGCGGCGACCGATGCGGTGCGCGTCGCCGAAACCGCCGCCAATCGCGCGACCGAGGCCGCCGCCGCCGCGACGGCCACCGCGCAGGCGGCGACACAGATGCTCCAGCAGGCCGAACAGCGCGCGCGGCGGGTGAACGAGCAGCTTGCCCGTCTGCGGGAAGAGCACGCACGGCTGAGCACCCAACAGGTGGATCTCGCACTGCTCGCCCAGCACGAGTCCGGGGCGAAGGACGCCGAAGCCGCCATCGCGACTGCCAGGGCCGCGATGGAACAGGCTGAACAAGCGCGTCTGGCGACGGGCGCGGCGTTGCTGACAACACGCGAAACCCTGGTTGCCGCCGAATCCGCTCGCTCCAAGCTTGCCGCCGAAGCGCAAGCTTTGGCCGAGGTTCTGGCGGTCAAGGACAACGAGCGCTGGCCGCCAATGGTGGACTCCCTGACCGTTCCCGCCGGCCTGGAAGCCGCCCTGGGCGCGGTTCTCGGCGAAGAACTGACCTCCGCGCTCAATCCCGGCGCGGCACGTCACTGGCGGGAATTGCCGCCGTTCGACCCGGTCCCGGCCTTGCCGGCCGGCGCGACCGCCCTGCTCGGTCTGGTGCAGGCGCCGGCGGTTCTGAGCCGGTCGCTGTCGCAAATCGGACTGGTCGAAGATGACGTATCCGGAGATTCGCAGCAGTCCGCATTGGCCCCCGGGCAGGTGCTGGTATCCCGCGCGGGCGCCATCTGGCGTTGGGACGGCTACACCATCAAGGCCGGCACACCCACCGCTGCGGCGGTCCGCTTGCGGCAAAGGAACCGGCTTGCCGACCTGCGATCCCAACTCGCCGCCGCGGAAGCCAAATCCGCCACGGCACGCGAAGCTCGGGCCACCGCCGAAGCAAACGCAAGAAGCGCCGATGCCGCCGAACAGCAGGCCCGACAGGCGCGCCGGGAGGCGGAACAACGACTCGAACGGGCACGCGCGGCACTGGTAACGCTGCGCAACCAAGCCGCCAATGCGGCATCGCGTCTGAGCATGGCCGATGAACAAATTGCCCGCATGGCCACAGAACATGCGGAAGCCGCTGCCGCTTTGGCACAAGCGCGCGATACCCATGCCGCTTTACCGGACGTCGCGGCATTGCGGCAATCGGTGGACCAATCCCGAGCTGCCCTGTCCGCGGCCCGCGCCGCCGAAACGGCTGCCCGCGGCAAACGCGACGGGCTGATGCGGGACAGCGCCGCCAGGGCGCAACGGCGGCGGACGATCGCGGCGGAACGTGGCGGCTGGGCCGAACGCGCACGCGATGCCGGGGACCGGGTCACCGACCTGCGCCGCCGTCGAGACGAAGCGGAGTCTGAATACAAAGCGTTGGAAGCCGCGCCGGCACAAATCGCCACGCAACGGGCTGACGCCCTGGCCGCGCTGCGCGATGCGGAAGCCATCCACCGCCAATCCGCCGCCGCGCTGAATGCCGCGCTGTCCCTGGCGTCGGACGTCGATCGCGCCGCCCGCACCGCCGAGGCCGCCCAAGCCGCTCGGCGCGAGGATGTCGTGAGGGCCGAAGGCTCGGTCGAGCAGGCGGACCACGCGTGGGGTACGGTCGCCGAGCGCATCCTGGAAAAACTGGGCGTGAACGCCGTTCTCCCCGAACCGCCCACCGACCTGAGCGCGGAGACCGAAGACAAGGTCCGCAGGAAGCTGGAACGTCTGCAAAAGGAACGCGAGGAGGTCGGGCCGGTCAACCTGCTGGCGGAGGTCGAAGCCGAGGCAATCGACAAACAGATCGTGACGCTTGAAGCCGAGCGTGTGGAAATCCAGACCGCGATCGCGAAACTGCGCGGATCGATCGGGCACCTGAACCGGGAAGGACGCGAAAAACTGAACGCCGTCTTCCAGGAGGTCGATCGCAACTTCCAGCAGTTGTTCACCCGCATGTTCAACGGCGGGCGGGCGCATTTGGCGCTGGTCGGATCGGAGGATCCGCTGGAAGCCGGACTGGAGATCTACGCGCAGCCGCCGGGCAAGCGGCTGACATCGCTGTCTCTGCTATCCGGCGGTGAACAGGCCTTGACCGCCATGTCCCTGATTTTCGCGGTCTTTCGCTGCAACCCCGCGCCGGTCTGCGTGCTGGACGAGGTCGATGCCCCGCTCGACGATGCGAATGTCGAGCGATTCTGCCTGCTGCTGGAGGATATGGTGAAGGACACCGGAACGAAGTTCCTGGTCGTCACCCATCACCCCCTCACCATGGCGCGCATGGACCGGCTGTATGGGGTGACGATGCAGGAACGCGGTGTGTCCCGGCTGCTGTCGGTCGATCTGGCAAGGGCCACCGCGATGGTGGACCAGCCGCCGATGGCCGCCGAGTAGCAGCTACTGCCCGGCGCTCAGCTTCGCCGTGTTGATCCCCTTGGCATAGGCCAGTTTGGCGTCCTCCGGCGCATCGCCATTCACCGTGACCAGGATGCGGCCATTGATCAACATCTGGATCTCATGGTCGTTGGTCACGATCGCACGCTAGTCGCCGATCTTCACCAGCTTGCCCATCGCGCCGGCCAGCATCGGGTTGGTCATGATCATGCCGAGTTGCGCGACGATGGGCGAATCGGCGGCGATCTGAATCTCGACGCGCTTGCCGTCTGCATTGGTATATCGGCGGGACGCCAACGTGCCTCCGCCGATCAATCCAAGCGACGCCGTGTTGGTCTCGACATCCTCCGCTTTCCAGCCACTCAGCGGGGCCGGCAGCGCAGCGCCCAGTCCGGTCGCGGCTTTCTGCGCCAAAAGCTGCATCGCCTCCCCCAGGGCTGTGCGTGCGGCGTCGAGCTTGCCGGCATCGTAGGACTTCAACGCTTCCTTCATCGCGTCGGAAACATCGTCCGCGCGAGCGGCAACGGGCACTGACAACGCCATCGCGACAAATGCGATCCAAACCTGCCGACGCATCGGAAACTCCTTCGGGTGTACAACGTTTCGGGAATTAGCCCATCTTATTCATCCTGGCCCAGCCCAAGCGCCCGCCCGGGTCATATGGTGTCATACCGAAATAATTAACCGCGCGCCTCGCCGATGCTTGCCGTGCCGCGTTTCGAACCAGATTTGTCAGGCGTTGGCGGTGGAGGGAACCAGACTCATCGGGGCACACGCCTCGCGGCTCACGTCGGCCGCGGC
>CAIRCM010000134.1 GCA_903877125.1 uncultured Acetobacteraceae bacterium
ATCCAACCAGTTACCCAGTTAAACCGCCTGCCAGCTACCGGGCCAACCGACCATTGCCCGGGTGGGACTTTCACCCACGAGGTGATCGCGTCCTTCGGGACGCACCAGAGCACGCCGAGGACGATCAAGCCACAGAGGGCGCGGAGGTCCGGCTGCCGGGAGTTTCGCTCGGCGGTCTGCGTGGATTTATCTTCCTCTGTGGTTCTCGGTGTCCTTGGTGATGGGCGATGCGATCCAACGAAAACAGGCGAAAATCGTTTCCATGGTGCGTGAGTACAGAAGGGTCGATGCCGATCATGACGGGCCGGAGAGTCAACGGTCTCGCCGATCGGCCTCAGACGATCATTCCCTAACCCATCGCCAGTTCGCCTGGCGCGTGCGTCAGGTGGCACGCCGATTCGTGCCCCGCGCCGACTTGCCGCAAGACCGGCTCTTCCTTGCGGCAGCGGTCGTGCACCAGCGGACACCGCGTATGGAACCGGCAGCCGGATGGCGGGTTGATGGGGCTCGGCACATCGCCCGTCAGAATCACCCGGTTACGCGGGGCGGTCGGGTCCGGCACCGGCACCGCCGACAGCAGCGCCTTGGTGTAAGGGTGATGCGGCTTGGAGAACAGCGTACGCCGATCCGTCAGTTCCACGATCTTGCCTAAGTACATCACGGCCACGCGATGGGTCAGATGCTCGACCGTCGCCAGATCGTGACTGATGAACAGCAAGGCCAAGCCGAGTTCGTCCTGCAAATCGACCAGCAGGTTGATGATCTGCGCCTTCACCGAGACGTCCAGCGCGGAGACCGCTTCGTCGCAGATGATCAGGTCGGCGCCGGGGGCCAAAGCGCGGGCAATGCCGATGCGTTGACGCTGCCCGCCGGAGAATTCGTGCGGAAACCGGTCGATCGCATCGCGCGGCAGGCGCACCTTGTCCATGAGGAGGGAGACTTTCTCCCGCAGATCCGCCCGGCTTTTTACCAGGCCGAAATTGCTCAGCGGTTCCCCGAGGATGTCGATGATCTTCATCCGGGGGTTGAGGCTGCTGAACGGGTCCTGGAAGACCACCTGAACTCTCTGACGGATCGGACGCAGCTTGCCGGCGGGCATATTGTCGATCCGCGCCCCGTCCAGATACACCTCGCCGTCGGTGATGTTGTAGAGCCGCAGGATTGCCTTGCCGACGGTCGACTTGCCGCAACCGGACTCGCCGACGAGCGACAGTGTCTCACCCTTCTTGATGTCGAAGCTGATGCCGTCCACCGCGTGCACCTTGGCGGTGACACGACCCATGAGGCCGCCATGGATGGGGAAATGTTTTTTGAGGTTCTTGACCTCAAGCAAGGGGGCGTTCGCGCTCATGCGGCCATCCGGCGTTCGGCGAGGTGACAGGCGACCGAATGGCCGGGAGCTTTAAGTTCGATTGCCGGTGCGACCGTCCGGCAGACGTCGATGGCTGAGGCACAACGGCCGGCAAAGGCACAGCCGACGATCGGTTTGCGCAAGCTGGGCACCAGACCAGGAATTTCCGCCAACCGGCCACGCGGTCCGTCCTGCAATGACGACCCCAGCATCGGCACCGCGCCGATCAGCCCGCGGGTATAGGGGTGCAGCGGCCGAGCGAAGATTTCCCGCACGGGCGCTTCCTCGACCTTGCGGCCGGCGTACATCACCACAACCCGCTCCGCCATTTCCGCGACGACACCCAGATCGTGAGTGATGAGCATGATCGCCGAACCCAGCCGAGTCTTCAGATCCCGCATGAGATCGAGGATTTGGGCCTGGATGGTGACGTCCAGCGCCGTTGTCGGTTCGTCGGCGATCAACAGCTGCGGATTACAGGCCAGTGCCATCGCGATCATCACGCGCTGGCGCATCCCGCCGGACAGTTGGTGCGGATACTCCCGTACCCGGCGTGCGGGGGCGGGAATGCCGACCAAGGTGAGCATTTCGACGGCCTTTGCCTCGGCGTCGCGGGCGTTGAGGCCCTGATGCAGCCGAACCGTTTCCCCAATCTGCTGGCCCACGGTCAGCACGGGGTTGAGCGAGGTCATCGGCTCCTGAAAGATCATCGAGATCGCGTTGCCACGAATCTGGCGCATGGCCGGCTCCGGCAGCGTGAGCAGATTCACGCCCTGGAAGCTGATCCGGCCGGCGATCTTGCCGGGTGGCTGCTGGATCAGCCGCAGCACCGACATCGACGTGACCGACTTGCCGCAACCGGATTCGCCGACGATCGCCAACGTCTCTCCGGCGTCAATGTGGAACGACAATCCGTTGACCGCGCGCACCACCCCATCGGGCGTGGCGAAATGCGTTTGTAAATTCTCGACTTCGAGCAGGGCCATGCGTTTTAGAGCCTCTTGGCCAGCCGAGGATCAAGCGCGTCGCGCAGACCATCGCCCAGCAGGTTCACCGCGAGCACGGTGATGGACAGGAAAATCGCGGGAAAGAAGACGATGTAGGGTTTCACCTGCCAGAGCGCTCGGCCCTCGGCCATGATGTTTCCCCAGCTTGGGATGATCGGCGGAGTGCCGGCCCCGATGAAGGACAGCGTCGCTTCGGTGATCATCGCGGAGGCGCAGATGAACGTTGCCTGCACCATTAGGGGTGCGAGGGTGTTGGGCAGGATGTGCTTCCAGATGATGACCGGCACACGCGTCCCGGAGGCGATCGCGGCTTCCACATACGGTTGCTCACGCAGCGACAGAACGACACCACGGACAAGTCGGCAGACGCGCGGCGATTCGGTGATGCTGATCGCGATGATGACGTTCTGGACGGAGGCGCGGGTCAGCGCCATCAGGGCGATTGCCAGCAGGATTTGCGGGATGGACATCAGCCCGTCCATGGCGCGCATCATGATCGCGTCGATCCCGCGGGTGAAGCCGGAAATCAGTCCGATCGTGGTGCCGATCAGACCGGCGCAGAACGCCACGGAAAATCCTACTGTCAGCGATACCCGCGAGCCGTACAAAACGCGGGAGTAGACGTCGCGTCCGAGCATGTCGGTCCCGAACCAATAGAGGTCGGATGGCGGACGGGTGCGCTTGGCGGGCGCCAGGGCCGTGGGATCCTGGGTCCACAGGAGGGGGGCAAAAATCGCGATCAGCACCATCGTCAGAACCAGCACGCCGCCGATCACGATGGTTGGATGCCGATTGACGAATCCCATGACCCGGCCACGTTCTTTCGGCGTGGGCAGGATATCGGGCAGCACCGGCGCGGCAGTGTATCCCGGCGGGGCGGTTGTTGCGCTCAATAGCGGATCCTCGGGTCGAACACGGTGTAGAGCAGGTCCACACCCAAATTAACCAACACGTAAACAAAGCTGAACATCAGCACGACGCCCTGGATCACAGGGTAGTCGCGGCGGAGGATGGCATCGACGGTCAGCCGCCCCAGACCGGGGATGGCGAAGACGCTTTCGGTCACCACCGCGCCGCCGATCAGCGCGGCGAAACCGATGCCGACGATCGTCACGATCGGCACAGCGGCGTTCTTCAACGCATGCACGAACAGGATGCCGCGCTGCCCGACGCCTTTCGCCTTGGCCGTGCGGACGTAGTCTTGCGACAAGACATCCAGCATTGTCGCCCGCGTGATACGCGCGATCAACGCCATGTAGACGAGACCGAGCGCGGTGGCGGGAAGGATGAGGTTGCGCAGGAAGGGGGCCAGCCCAGCGGTGATCGAGGTAAACCCCTGCACCGGCAACCAATCCAGATACAACGCGAACACGTAAGCCAAGAGATATCCCACCACGAACACCGGCGTCGAATAGCCGAACACGGCGGTCATCATCACCAGCCTGTCGATCCAGGTGCCATGTTTCCAGGCCGCGATCACGCCCATCGGAATGGCGCAGGACAGCGACAGGATCAACGTCAGGCACATGAGCGACACAGTCGGCTCGATCCGCTGCGCGATCATGTGGGTGACCGGCAGGTTGGTAAAGATCGAAACGCCGAGATCGCCGCTCAGCACATGCCAGAACCAGTCGAAGAACCGGACCACGAATGGCCGGTCCAGCCCCAGCGACGCGCGGATACGCTCGACATCCGCGGGGGTGGCCTGGTCGCCGGCGATGATCGCGGCGGGGTCGCCGGGTGCGAGGTAGAGCAGGCTGAAGACAAACAACGCCACCAGCAGCACGACCGGTATGGTGGCAAGGATTCGGCGGACGACGCAGGCGAGCATGGATTGAGGCTCCGATCAGGTCTTGCTCACGTCCCAGAACACCGGGAACGGCGCCTTGACGACACCGGACACGTTGGTGCGCCAAGCCTGATAGCCCTTGAAGAAGCCGGTGGGAATGTAGACGACATCGTCCATCGCGGCCTTGTTCAGGTCGGCGATGACGGTCTTCTCCGCAGCCAAATCGGGCGCGGCGTACCAAGCGGCGATTTTTTCCTGCACCGCGTCGGATTTGGGCCAGCCAAACCAAGCGGTTGGACCGCTGGCATCCAGCGCGATGTAGGGCGCCGGATTCACGCAATCAGCACCCGCGTGCCAGGTGTGGAAGATATTCCAACCGCCCTCGGACGGCGGCTCCTTTTTGGCGCGCCGTTGGCCAACGGTGCCCCAATCCAACGCTTCGTATTTCACATTCATGCCGATCCGCTTCAGCAGATCGGCGGTGACGTCGCCTTGCGCTTTGGTGATGGCCACGTCGGTGGCGACCAGCAGCGAGATCGGTTCGCCCTTGTAGCCGGCCTCGGCCAGCATTTTTTTCGCCAGGTCGTAGTTCCGTGGTCCCTTCAGCCGGTCCCCGCCATTTTCGGTATAAAGCGGCGTGCCTGGGGTGAAGAAACCGGGCACCGCTTTCCAGAGGGTTTCATCGGATCCGACGACCGCGCCCATGTAGTCTTCCTGGCTCAGGGCGATTTGGATCGCCCGGCGAGCCAGCACGTTGTTGAACGGCGGATGCAGGTGGTTAACGCGGAACGAGCCGATATTGCCCAGGGGGTCGGCGATATCGACGGCGATGCCCGCCGATTTCTTCAGCAGCGGCACCAGATCGGGCAGCGGGGTTTCCCACCAGTCGACCTCTCCGTTCTGCAGCGCGGCGGCGGCGGTGGCGCCGTCGGGAACGATGTTCCACTCGATCCGGTCGAAATTGATTCGCTTACCGCCGGACAGCCAGCTCGCTTTTTCCGAGCGGGGCACGTAGTCGGCGAACTTCTCGAAAATCGCCTTCGCGCCGGGGACCCATTCGTCCTTTTTGAACCGCATGGGACCGGAGCCGATATACTCGGAAATCTGTTTGAACGGGTCCGTGGCCGCGATTCGTTCGGGCATGACGAACAGCGAGGGCGTGCTGCTTTTGCCCAGCGCGAACAGCATTTTCGGATAGGGCTGGTTCAGCTTGAAGCGGAAGGTGAGATCGTCGATCGCCTCCAGCGCGTCCATCCGCTTCTGGATGACCAGCCCCATGGTGGCGTCGCGCGCCATCCAGCGCTTGATGCTCGCGATCGCGTCTTTGGCCCGCACCGGCTCCCCATCGTGGAATTTCAGTCCGGCACGGAGCTTGAATGTCCACGTCTTGAAATCGGCGGAGGCCTCATGGCCTTCGACCATCTGCGGCTGGGGTTCCAGCTTGTCGTTCACGCCATAGAGCATGTCCCAGATCAACAGGGCCCCGTTGCGCACGACATATTGCGTGGTCCAGATCGGGTCGAGATTCGCGAGATTTGCCTGTGGGATAAAGCGCAGCACCTTGCTGTCCGCGGCCCGCGCGATGCGTGGCGCAGCGAGTCCGACCGCGGCCACGGCGGCGGTTTTCATGAAGTCGCGACGGTCCATATTGTCGATTGACCCCTCTGCCCACGTTTATGATGTTGCGCCGCCCAGACCCGGCATCTCTCTAGCCTGCCTCAGCGCGACGGGAAACGCCAGCACCGAGTGGGACGACAATTGTGCGGCGCACGCGATAAACGCAAATTGGTAACCAGAGGGTGATTTTACGGCACCGCATTTCGCGCTAGAGTTGTCACATGCAGGGAATCGAAAACCTCGACCGGGCGCTTCGCGAAGTGGGAGAATTGCTGCGGGACTGGCGGCAGCGCCGTCGTTTGACCCAACGGGAACTCGCCGCTACCGCCGGAATCTCCGGCCAGTTGCTTGGCGCGATCGAGACCGGCCGGGAACTGCCGAGCCGGGAAGCAATCCTGTGCCTGGCAGAGCGGCTGGAGGTTCCGCTGCGGCATCGGAATATAATGCTCGTCGCCGGGGGCTATGCCGCCGTATTCCCCCAGCGGTATCTGGGCGACCCGGAGTTGGCTGGCATTTGGCATATGGTCGAGGAAATGGTGCGAAACCACGCGCCCTTTCCCGCTTTGGCGCTCGATCAACGCTGGCGCATCGTGGCCAGCAACGACGTGCTGCGCCGGCTGATCCGGAGCGTCGATCCGGCGCTGCTGTCCACGCCGATCAACTGGGCGCGCGTCGTGCTGCATCCCGCCGGGCTGGCCCCGCGCATCGCCAATCTGGCCGAGTGGCGCGCCTATGTGCTGAACCGCTTGCGCCGGCACTTCGAGCAGAACGCCGATGCGGTCGTGGCGGACCTGTTGGAGGAAATCGGCGACTACCCTGCCCCGGCGTCAAGCAACCCTGTCACATCCGACGGGGTGGCAATTCCATTGAGCCTGATGACGGTCGATGGGCCGCTTACGTTTTATGGCGCCACGACTGTTTTCGGGTCGGCAGTCGACGTCACCCTGGCGGAACTGACGGTGGAGACCTTCTACCCGGCGACTGTGGAAACCGCGGCCATCATGCGACGCCAGGCGGCGCTGCCATCAGCAGTCGATTGACCCGTTCCAGAGCGAGGTAGGTGGCGCGCCAAACCGATTCGAAGACATCGGACGGCATGCCCGAGGCCTTGGCGATGGCACCAACGTTCCTTTTTCCGTCGACAAGCCGCAGGATCGCCGCCGCGCGGGGAGGCAAGACGATCGGAAGCTGCAAGCCGTCGAAGCCGATCATGAGCGTGCCGTCGGGCCGGAGCGCGTTGGCCAAAACCTCACCAGTCACCTCCCGGAACAGCGGCACCGAAGCCGGGTCGAACGGGTTCGCGCGATCCTCCGGCCGGTCGGCCCGCACGCAGTAGACGACGTGGACCGACATGTTGCCGGCGAGGGATTCCGCGAGCGCGGCCCGCTGGAGCGGCGGTAGCGCGGCGGCGCGTTCCCGCAGGCGGGGATCAGGGAGCAGAGGCGCGGGGTCATAGCGCAACGGCTCCACCCAGCAGGTTGGACGCAAGCCAGCCTGGGCAAGCAGGTCATGCAGGGCGAGCACCGTGAAGGCTTGGTCGCGCGGATTGAGCAGCAGATCGTAAAGCCCGGCGTCGCCGCCGGCGGATTGATCGCGCACGTTGCCGTTCATTCGCAGCCAGGCCGTCTCCGGCAGGTGCCGCATCACCCGCCGAGCCACGTCGATCCGTTCAGTAGGCGGCTGATCCGCGGGGGCGAGCAGCCGCAGCGCGTCCTGGATCATGTAGACTCCAGTCCGGCCGTGCGGCGCATAGACCATCAACCCGATCCCCCCACCGGGCGCCAGGACCGACACCAGCGCGCGCAGGCCGCCCAGCGGATCGGGCAGATGGTGCAGCACGCCGCAACAGTCGATGTAGTCGAACGGCCCCAGACCGGATCCCGGCAGGTCCAGCAGCGAACGCTGCTCCCACACGATATTCGTCAGTTTGCGGACGCCGGCCCGCGCTTGGGCGATCTTGAGGGAGGCGGCGGAGCGGTCGAGCCACGTGACGGTCCCCGCGCGCCCGTCGCGGGCCAGCTGCTGCGCCAGCATGATCGTCGCATCGCCAGTGCCGCCGCCGGCGATCAGGGCATGCATAGGCTTTCCCGCCGGGCGTCGCGCACCGAAGACCCAATGATCGACCTCGTAGAGGTGGCCGGGGCTGCCGACGATCAGTCGCTTTGCCTCATCGCGCGGGTCGCGCTTGGGGTAGGGAAAGGCCTCATACTGCGCCGCGAGCTGGGCATCGGTTGCGTCGGTCATGCCAGGGGGCTTAGACCACCGCCATGAGCGAGACCAGGGGATCCAGACCACGCGGCTATTTCGGCATCGGCGCCGAGGGGGTGTCGAAATCCGCCAATGTCGGCGCCCTGCTGCGCACCGCGCATGCGTTCGGCGCGTCCTTCTGCTTTATGATCGGCACCGGCTGGGATGCGCGCCAGGGGCGGCACGCCGATACCGCCGACTCGCCCCAACATGTCCCGATGTGGCGCTTCCAGGCGCTGTCCGAGCTCGTGCTGCCGCGCGGCTGTGCCTTGGTCGGGATCGAATTGCTGGACGATGCCGTTGATCTGCCGTCATTCCGCCATCCCTTGAGCGCTGCCTATGTCCTGGGGCCCGAACGGGCAGGACTGTCGCCGGAGATGCTGGCGCGTTGCGATCATGTGGTGAAAATTCCGACACGGTTCGCGTTGAATCTGGCCGTGGCGGGGGCGTTGATCCTATACGACCGGCTGTTGCAGCATGGGCGGTTCGCCGAACGCCCGGTCGGTGCGGGCGGCCCACGCGAAGTGCCCGCGCCGGTCAGCCATATCGGCCACGGTAGCCCGCGCTTCCGCCGCACCGTTCCAGACTGGATGCGTTGGACCGACGACAAATAGGGGACGTGCCATGACGTGGTTCTGCTTGTTGCCGACCGAGGCAAGCCGTATTTGTGCGCCCATGCTCACACATGCACCCCGACTGATTGCCGCGTTGGCGATTTCTTCGCTGCTGGCCGGCCCGGCGATGGCGGTCGACGCCGGCAAACCGCCCGCGGCCAAGCCCCCCACCGCGAAGCCGGCCCCGGCTCATGCGCCCACACCCGCGACGACACCGGGCGGTCCGAAGCAGATCGGCAAGTTCGAGGATTGGATCGCGGCGACCCATCAGGAATCGGGTGCGACCGTCTGTTACGCGTTCACACGGGCGCTCGGTTCCACGCCGGCGATCGCGGGACGGGGGCAAGTGATCATCACGATCACCCAACGCCCGAGTTTGCGCGACGCTGTCGCCATGGAGGCCGGGTTCGCCTACGCCGACAAGGCCGCGGTCACCGTGCAGGTCGACCAGACCGCGCTGGATTTCTACACCGACAAGCGCAACGCCTTCGCCCGCGACGGCAAGGCAGTCGCGGCGGCGTTCGCCAAGGGTGCCAAGGCGATCGCCAAATCGCCGGGCCCGAAAGGTGTGGCGGTGCAGGACACGTTCAGCCTGAAGGGTTTCTCCGACGCCTATAAGGCCATCACCAAGGCGTGCCCCCCGAAGTGAACGCGATCACAGATCTCACAAAGGCCGAACGCGAGCGTATCCTGGCCAAATCGGCCCTGTTCGATCCGCCAGACGCGGCTTTGGCCGATGGGCGACGCGACCTCGTCGGCATGGACCGAGAGGAGCTGGGTGCCGAGTTGGCCGCGATCGGCGAAAAGCCGTTTCGGGTAAAGCAGCTATGGCACTGGATCTACCACCAGGGCGTGACCGATTTTTCCCGCATGTCGTCCATCGCACGCCCGTTGCAGGAAAAGCTGGCCGAACGCTTTGTCATCGGCCGGCCGGATCCCGTGGTGGTGCAGACCAGCACCGATGAGACGCGGAAATTCCTCTTTCGCTTTCGCGACGGGCAGGAGGCCGAGACCGTCTACATCCCCGATCCGGTCGAGGATCGCGGCGCGGTGTGCATTTCCTCGCAGGTCGGCTGCACGCTGTCATGCCGGTTCTGTCATACCGGGACGCAGACCCTGGTGCGGAACCTGGGGGCGCCGGAAATCGTTGGGCAGTTCATGGCGGCGCGGGATTCGTATGGTGAGTGGCCGTCACCGAAGGGCGAGACCCCGCGGCTCTTGTCCACCATCGTACTGATGGGGATGGGCGAGCCGCTTTACAACTATACCAACGTATCCAAAGCGATGCGGATCGTGATGGATGGGGAGGGCATCGGGCTGTCCCGTCGGCGGATCACGCTGTCGACCTCCGGCGTGGTGCCGATGATGGATCGGGCGGGCGCCGAGCTAGGGGTGAATTTGGCGGTGTCGCTGCATGCGGTGACGAACGAGCTGCGCGATGTGCTGGTACCGTTGAACCGCAAATACCCGATCGAGGAACTGATTGCGGCCTGCCGGCGCTACCCGGGGTCGTCCAATGCCCGGCGGATCACGTTCGAGTATGTGATGTTGAAGGGTGTGAACGATTCGGCGGCCGAGGCGCGGGAGCTGGTCCGGCTGATCGCCGGGTTACCGGCCAAGGTGAATTTGATCCCGTTCAATCCCTGGCCTGGGTCTCAGTACGAGACGAGCACGCCGGCCGCGGTGGCCAAATTCTCACGTATTGTCAGCGACGCCGGGATTTCCGCGCCGGTGCGTACGCCGCGCGGGCGGGATATTTCGGCGGCCTGCGGGCAGTTGAAGACGGACAGCAAGCGGGAACGGACGGCGATTTCGGTTCCGGTTTGAAGTCGGGGGTGGGGGGCTTGCGACGCGACGTCGGTGCCCTGCCGGTCAGCCCAGACCACCTTGCACATCCCCGCGGCATCGTCCAAATCACCCTCAACCGTGCAATTGAGGGAACCCCCGATGTCCGCCAGCAAGCCTAGGACCCTGTTCGACAAGATCTGGGACGCCCACGTGGTGGAGCGTCTGCCCGACGGCACCTGCATTCTCTACATCGACCGCCATCTTCTGCACGAAGTCACCAGCCCACAGGCGTTCGAGGGCCTGCGCGCCGCCGGTCGCAAGCTGCGCCGGCCGGATCTGCACATCGCCGTCGCCGATCATAACATTCCCACCGTCGGCTCCCGCGTGCCGGAGGACATCAAGGAAGAGGACAGCCGCATCCAGGTCCAGACCTTGGAAAAGAACGTGGTCGAGTTTGGCGTGCCTTACATTCCCATCCTGGATAAGCGCCAGGGGATCGTGCACATCATCGGGCCGGAACTTGGCCTGAGCCTGCCCGGGACCACGCTTGTCTGTGGCGACAGTCACACCTCGACTCATGGCGCGTTGGGTTCGCTCGCGTTCGGCATCGGCACGTCCGAGGTCGAGCATGTCATGGCCACCCAGACCCTGTTGCAGGCGCCGCAGAAGAATATGCGCATCGACGTGACGGGCACGCTGGGCCTCGGCTGCACCGCCAAGGACGTGGTGCTGGCCATCATCGGCAAGATCACGACGGCCGGCGGCAATGGTCATGTCATCGAATATACCGGCGACACCATCACCAATCTGGACATGGCCGGCCGTATGACGGTGTCGAACATGACGATCGAGGCGGGTGCCCGCGCCGGCCTGATCGCGCCGGACCAGCGGACGTTCGATTACGTCAAAGGTCGCGACTTTGCCCCGAAGGGCGAGGCCTGGGACAAAGCGCTGGCCTATTGGAAGACCCTGCCGACCGATCCCGGCGCGCATTACGACACCAACGTGTTCATGACCTCGGCTGAGATCGCGCCGATGGTCACCTGGGGTACCACCCCCGGGCAGGTGATCCCGGTGACGGGCGTCGTACCCGACCCGATGTTGATCGAAGATGAGGGTAAACGCAGCCAACATCTGCGCATGCTGGAATACATGGGCCTCACCCCTGGCCAGCACATGACCGACGTGAAGGTCGACGTGATCTTCATCGGCTCCTGCACCAACGGCCGGATCGAGGACATTCGCGCTGCCGCCCACGTCGCCAAGGGCCGCAAGGTCGCCGACGGGGTGCAGGCGCTGGTGGTGCCCGGCTCCGGTCTGGTCAAGGCGCAGGCGGAGGCCGACGGCCTCGACCGCATCCTGCTGGAGGCCGGGTTCGAATGGCGGGATCCCTGCTGTTCGATGTGTCTGGGCATGAACCCCGACAAAATCACCGCCGGACAGCGTTGCGCGAGCACGTCGAACCGGAATTTCGAGGGGCGGCAGGGGATCGGTGGGCGTACGCACCTGGTGTCTCCGGCCATGGCCGCGGCCGCCGCGGTCACTGGGCGGTTCGCCGACGTTCGGCAATTCGGCTGATATAGGGAGAAACGCGCATGGAACCCTTCACCAAACTGACCGGCATCGCCGCCCCGCTGCCGATGCAGAATATCGACACGGACAAGATCATCCCGGCCCGCTTTCTCAAGACGATCAAGCGCTCCGGCCTCGGTGTGCATCTGTTCGACCCGCTGCGCTTCAACAAGGACGGGTCGGAGAAGCCGGAGTTCGTGCTGAACCAGGAACCCTATCGCAAGGCGGAAATCATCGTCGCCTTCGAGAATTTCGGCTGCGGATCGTCGCGCGAACATGCCCCCTGGGCGCTGCTGGATTTTGGCATCCGCTGCATCATCGCCCCGGATTTCGCCGATATCTTTTTCAACAACAGCTTCAAGAACGGCATCCTGCCGGTCCGGCTGCCGCGCGAGGTCTGCGATCAGTTGGTCGAGGACGCCAAGATGGGCGGCAATGCCCGCATCACCGTCGATCTGGAACGCCAGGTCGTGGTGCGCCCGAATGGCGAGGAAATCCATTTTGAGATCGATGCCTTCCGCAAGCATTTGCTGCTGAACGGCTTGGACGATATCGGCCAGACCCTGCAGCACGGCACCGCCATCGACACCTACGAAGCCCAGCAAAAGCAGGATCGGTCCTGGATGCCGACCACGACCGCCGCCTGAGTCTGAAAGAACCGTATCATGCCCGCGAACAAGAAACTGCTCATCCTGCCCGGCGACGGCATCGGCCCGGAAGTGATGCGCGAAGTGCGCCGCGTCATCGAATGGATGGACCGCCGCCGCATGGTCACCTTCGACGTAACCGAGGACCTCGTCGGCGGCGCCTCGATCGACGCCAAGGGCGCACCTATTACCGATAGCTGCATGCAGGCAGCCAAGGATGCCGACGCGATCCTGTTCGGGTCCGTCGGCGGTCCGAAGTGGGACAATATCGGCTTCGACAAGCGGCCGGAGATCGCGATCCTTCGGCTGCGCAAGGAACTCGATCTCTTCGCGAACCTGCGGCCGGCCATCGTGTTCGACCCGCTGGTGGATGCATCGACCCTGAAAGCCGACGTGGTGAAGGGCCTGGACATCATGATCGTCCGGGAAAGCACCGGCGGCATCTATTTCGGTGAGCCGCGGGGCGTCGAGACCCTGCCCAACGGCGAACAGCGCGGCTTCGACACCGAAACCTACACGACGTCCGAAATCCAGCGCGTCGCCCGCGTCGGTTTCGAACTCGCCCGCAAGCGCCAGGGGCGCCTGGTGAGTGTCGAAAAGGCCAACGTCATGCAGTCCGGCCTGTTCTGGAAGCAGACGGTTACCGCGCTTGGTGCCGCCGAATACCCTGATGTTCAGTTGTCGCACATGTATGCCGACAATTGCGCCATGCAATTGGTGCGTAACCCGCGTCAGTTCGACGTGATCGTGACATCCAACATCTTCGGCGACCTGCTGTCCGACCTTGCCTCGATGCTGACCGGCAGCCTGGGCATGTTGCCCTCGGCCACGCTGGGCGCGATCCAGCCGTCCGGCAAACGGCATGCCCTGTATGAGCCAATCCATGGCAGTGCGCCGGACATCGCCGGCAAAGGGGTCGCGAATCCGCTGGCGCAAATCCTGAGTTTCGCGATGCTGCTGCGCTATTCTTTCGGCATGGACGAAGACGCGGCGCTGATCGAGAAGGCCTGCGTCAACGTACTGGGCTCTGGCCTGCGCACCGCCGACATCATGGGTCCGGGCACCGCTCGGGTTGGCACCGGGGTCATGGGCGAATCCATCCTGCGAGAATTGGAAAAACTCGCCGCTTAACTATTGCCCTATGGGGGCGGTTCGGTTAGACACCGCCCCTCGGTTGCGCCCGTAGCTCAATTGGATAGAGCACCAGACTACGAATCTGGGGGTTGGAGGTTCGAGTCCTTCCGGGCGCGCCAGTCACTTCAAATGGTTCGCCAGGCCACAGCGTTCCAGCAGGTCGTTGAAAAGCCTCCGGCCTCCTGATCTGCCAGGCCTTCGTGACGCGTGGCATCGGGTTTTTTCCTTGGTGCGTGGCGATATCGCTTGGCCGAACCCCAATTTTTTCGCCTCAATTACCCGGTTGCGACGAGCAGCCGGGCGTCCGGATCGGTTTTGCTGGCGTAGGTTTCGTTGCTGCGCGGCTTGCCGCGCCAGTCGCGTTCGGCATTGCATCCAGGCGATCCATCAGGGCCGGGAGGCCCGTCCTTGTCATCTCGGGTATGGGCTGGAAGGACTTTTGGCGCGCCCAGGCTTGGTTCAGAGTACCGTCGATGGAAAAGTGTTCGTCCGACATCAGCGCCTTGACCCGGGGCTGGGCGGTGATCGCGCACGGAAAGCGGCGGGCGATATGGACCGGTGGCGGAGCGACGCCGCTGGGTAGTTTCCGAGGCTTTCGGCCGCGTCGGCCCGAGCGCATACTGTTCCGTCATCATGACAAAACTACCCACGACCGAGCGGAATGAATTGTCAGATTCTGAATTCGGTCGGTATTTCAGGAGTCAAACCATGAACCGCGCCTACGGCACACGTTCTGCCAGAACACTGTTCGAGCCCGCCCACGCTGGCGCCTTCAACCTGGCCAACCGGATCGTCATGGCGCCGCTGACCCGTAACCGGGCCGGCCCAGCTTGGATACCCGGTCCGTGGGCAAAGGAATATTACACTCAGCGCGCCACCGCCGGTCTGATCATCGCCGAAGCCACGCAGGTGTCCGCCCAAGCGCTTGGGTATGCCGACACCCCGGGTTGCTACACCGACGCACAGGTCATCGGCTGGAAACAGGTCACCGACGCCGTTCATGCGAAGGGTGGCATCATCGTCCTGCAGCTTTGGCACACCGGCCGCATATCCCACACGAGTTTCCAAAAGGACGGGCAGGCGCCGGTGGGTCCTTCCGCCATACGCGCGAAAACGAAGACCTTTACCGCCGGTGAGGGATTTGTCGATGTTTCGATGCCCCGCGCGCTTGGGCTGGACGCAATCCCAGGCATCGTCGAGTCGTTCAGGCATGCCAGCCTGTGCGCCATGCGGGCTGGTTTCGACGGTGTGGAGGTGCATGGCGCGCACGGCTACCTGCTGGATGCGTTCCTGCGCGACGGCACCAATCATAGGACCGACGCATATGGCGGGTCCATCGCGAACCGGGCGCGGTTGCTGTTGGAAGTGACTGCTGCCTGTGGGTCAGCCATCGGGGCGGATCGTGTGGGCGTGCGGATATCCCCGGTCTCCACCGCGGGCGACTCCCACGACAGCAACCCGCAGGCGCTATTCGATCATGTCGTCACAAGCCTCAGCCCCTTGGGTCTGGCCTATGTGCATGTGGTGGAGGGGGAAACGGGCGGGGCCCGGGACAGTCTTCCGTTCGATTACGCGGCTTTGCGCGGCCGGTTCGATGGCGTCTGGATGGTCAATAACGGCTACGACCGAGCGATGGCGATTGCCGCGGTGGCGAGCGGTCGGGCGGATTTGGTGTCGTTCGGACGCCTGTTCATCGCCAACCCCGATCTGGTGGAACGTCTGAGCACGAATCGCCCTCTCAACACGTTGATGGGCCAGGAAACCTTCTATGGCGGCGGTGCCCATGGTTATACCGACTACCCCACGTTGCCAGCCGAACCGGTCTGACATGAAATATGTGCTCTTTGCGCTGATCATCGGCTTTGGCGTGACAGGAAATCCGGCCATGGCCATCGAGGAGCCGAAATTTACCGTTTTCTTCCAGGAAGGCACTTCGGCTGTCGCCGCCGAGGTTACCGTCGATGGCGACCGGACGACAGCGGCGAGCGCAGGATTTCGTTTGCTGGCTGGCTATATTTTTGGCGGCAGCACGCGCAATCAAAGCATTGCCATGACCGCGCCGGTGACCCAAACACAGGCCGGTGTGGCTTGCGCAACATAATCCGCCCTGGACACCATGGTTCATGCGACGGAACGAAGTCATGATCCGGTTGGAGACATGATCGCGCCCGCCGTTGCCCTTGGGCTGGCGCTCTCGCTTGGATTGTCGGCGTTTGGGTTCAAGCGGGTCGTGTATTTCGTGAGCCTCGGCTATGCGGCCTCGATCGCCGCCCAAGCAATCTTCATACCGCTGGTTTATCGAGACACCGTTCGCGGTTGGGTGCTGATCCAGTCGGCGCTGCTTTTGGCCTATGGGCTGAGGTTGGGAGTCTTCGTAACCATGCGGGATCGCGCGGCATCCTTCCAAACGGAGCAGGCCAACAATGTCGCACGCGGATCCAAAGTCCGAGGTCCGCTGAAAATTGCCATTTGGTTGAGTGTTTCCGTCCTCTATGTCCTGATGTTCTTGCCGGCGCTGCTGTCGATGGCGGTCCAGGCCGCGGGGCAGGCGCTGCCATCCGTGCCCATGGGCGTTGGGCTGATGATGGCCGGATTGGGTATCGAAACATGTGCCGATTGGCAGAAAACTCAGGCCAAAAGGCTGGCCCCATCTCGTTTCTGCGATACGGGCCTGTTCCGCGTGGTGCGCCACCCTAACTATTTTGGGGAGATGGTGTTCTGGTTCGGCGTCTGGATTTCGGCGCTGTCCGCATATCACGGTTTGCTGACGTGGCTGCTTGGCAGTATTGGCTTGGTGGTCATCACGTTCATTATGCTGGGGTCCAGCCGACGGCTGGAAACAAAGCAGACCGATCGCTACGGGGCCGATCCAGCATATCAAGTGTATGCCAAAACAACCCCGATTCTGTTTCCATTTCTGCCATTTTATTCCCTGGCGCATGTGCGCTGGTTGCGCGGTTGACCCTCGGCCGGGACTGGGACGCGCGACGCGGCGGCGCCTGTCCGCGGAAGACGTCGGATGGCAGATGTCTTCCACGCCAAACAGCCCCGTGCCAAGGCTATTAGGTAGATTCCGACCCTGTTGCCTCGCCGCCATTCCTGGCCAACGTCCCCCTGGTGGCGCAGTCCCTCCACGATACGAGTTGGAGCGATAACGGGAAAAGCAGTCTTCATGAAAGTGCTACGGATTCTCCTCGTCGAAGACGACACCTTGATCGGTACGTTGCTGGCCGACATCCTCAGGGCCAACGGTCACGAGATTTGCGAGGTCACTGTCACCGAAGCGGCAGCGATCTCCGCCGCCAGAGAACATCGCCCCGATCTGATGATCGTCGACGTGGGACTAGGCACGGGCAGCGGCATCTCGGCGATGGAGACAATTCTTCGGGGCGGCTTCGTGCCGCACCTTTACATGACAGGGAACGTTGCGCGGATCAGCGCCCTCCGGCAGCACGCGGTGGTGCTGGAGAAGCCCTTCCAGGAAACCGCGCTGCTGCTTGCCGTGCAATGTGCGATGGACGTCGCCGCGATGCGTCGGGCATGAGATCCCGGTGCCAATAAACCCGATCATGGGTATCGCCGATGCGCCTGGTGGTTCTGACTATTGCAGTTTCGATATCGGCTGTGAAAGGCGGGCGGGAAAGCTGCTTCGCAGCGGGCTACACGGCGCATTTGACCAAGCCGATCAGACAGGAGATTTTATTGCAGAAGATTACGGAGCACTCGAGGGTCGCGCGCGCGAATGGCGGTTCGGCAGCCGATATTTCGCCCGATGCAAAACTACGCCTTTCGGACGCCGCCCAGACCTTCCTGCGGAATTGCGGTCGAAATTTGGTCACGATGCGTGAGGATTTGGAACGGCTCGATCTTGTCGCCGTTGCGTTCCTGGGTCATCGGATGCGTGGCGCGGGGGGCATGTTTGGGTTTCCGATCATCACGGATATTGGCGGGGCGTTGGAAGACGCCGCCGATCGCGGTGACGCTCGGGAGTCGCAGCGATGTCTGGATGCGCTGTCCAGGTATTTGGATGAAGCGGGGGCCGAAGCCGCGAAGGACGCTCGGTCCGCGACTTGATCGGCAGCGGTCCTGGCCTGCGCTGCCGCGTGGTACCGTTCGTGCCGACGGACGTAACAAGTACAAATCCACATGGGCACGGGCGCCGTCCGCTCCACGCCGAAGCCTCGTGTTTGCGGCGATATATCGGGCTATTTATTGAAGCCCGCCAGTTCCATCCACCAAATTCAGCACGTTTTGGCCTGAGTAATTTCCGAGTCATGACAGAGCAACGTCGGGGGCTCAATTTCCCCGATAGCGCCCAGTTCGCGGGTCCACCTCTCCCGATCTCAACCGTGCGTGGGCGCGAAACCCAACAAGGACATCATCATGACTTCCTTCACCAAAGCGATTGCACGTTCCGTTTCAACCACGGGGTCACGTAGTTTGGCCGCGTTGATGGGAGCTGCGCTTCTGGCGACCCCACTGACCGCGACCCTCGCCGCCCCCAACGATATCCGGCCGATGCAATTTGCGCAGGCCGCAACGACGCCCGCGGCACCTGCAATGTCCACATCCCCCGCGGATGCCAAAATGGACACCGTCGAACAGCGGATTACGACGCTGCACGCCTCCCTGAAAATCACACCGGATCAGGAGACGAAATGGACCGTGGTCGCCCAGGCCATGCGGGATAATGCGGTTGCCATGGAAAAGATGGTCGCTGAAAATCGTGCGACCCCGTCGGACACCTTGTCCGCGGTCGACGATCTGAAGCGCTACCAGAAATTCGCCCAAGCCCATGTCGATGGGCTGAAAAACATTCTCGCATCGTTCGAGGGTTTGTACGGGGCGATGCCGGCTGCTCAGAAAAAAATCGCCGATGGCGTGTTCGAGTCCTCGGGCCGAGCGACAGTGGGCACGCATGGTTGAGCAACTCGCCAGCAGGAGGTACATATGATTCGGTTATCAAAAATTCCATCGGCGCGCTGTCCGACACTTCGTATCGGCGTTGGCATCATCATGTCATCCGTCATTGCGATGACGGCACTCGCCGGCTCTGCTGCCGCTGAAGGCCGCTGGGGTGGGCATGAGGGATACCGGCACAACTGGAACGGTGGGTATTACCGTTCCCCGCCGGTCATATATGGGTCTCCCTACTACTATCCGCCGCCGATAGTTTATGGCCCCGGGATCGGGCTGAACTTCAATATCCGCTGATAGTTGACCTGGGCTGACTGCGCACTCTCCCGCCTTCTGGGAGAGTGCGCGGGGCTTCGGGCGTATTGTCCAACTTTAGCTCCTTCCGATCGAAAGGAACCTCTATGGCCTTCGAATTGGCTCGGACTATTTTGCATCCAAAACCATGGGGCATGCACGACATCCGTCCGTGGTGCGACCGGATGCCGAACCGGATCAAAACCGGGGAAATCAGTTACGAACGCGAGGCGGACACGCACCCAAGACCGTCATTATGCCTGAAGCTCCTGTTTGCCGACCAGCCGCTATCCATCCAGGTCCATCCGGATGATACCTATGCCGGCACGATCGGCCTTCCGAGTGGAAAAAACGAAGCATGGTACGTGGTTTGGGCTGCGCCTGGCGCCCAAATCGGTGTCGGTCTGACCCAACATTTATCCCGTGTACAGCTACGGCAGGCGATAGTCGATCAATCGATAGCCGATCTGTTGCTGTGGCGGACAGTTGCCCCAGGGGACAGTTGCCTCATCCCCGCGGGCACCGTGCACGCGATCGGGGCGGGCCTGATTATCGCCGAAATTCAAAATCGCGCCGACGCGACCTTTCGCCTCTACGATTATGGGCGCGGGCGGGAATTGCATATCGATGAAGGTATGGCGGTTGCGCTGGCCGAACCGGCAACAGGCATGTTCGAACAATGCCGGCTTTCTGAAACACGCCGGTTGCTCGCCGCAAGTGCGAAATTCATATTCGAACGTCTCGATCTGCCTCCTGGTTCCATTTGGCATTTGGATGCTGAGTCCGAAACCTGGCTTCTTGTTCTCAAGGGGCAGGCGGCGGCGGGAAATCTCTCGCTTTCCACCGGGGATGCGATATTTGCGAAAGACAACAAGATAACCCTGCGGGTTGCCGCGACCGGTCTAACCGCTTTGATCGCCTATGATGGTTGCGGACCTAACATCGCCCTCATGCAAAATAGAGGGGACACGGTATGAGACAACAGGAACATACCCCGGATGCCCAGACCCTATCGGGCCTTACCTCCGCCATCACCGCTTTGGCTCGTCCCCGCGGCAGGAGTTATTCATGACAGGTCTTCGCCGTCTCGCGTTTATTGGAAACCACTTACCGCGCCAATGCGGCATCGCGACGTTCACGCACGATCTGCACGCCGCGGTAAAGGCTACGCGTACCGAACTGGATACCGCCGTTTTCGCGGTAACCGGTCCTGACACCTCCCATGATTATCCACCGTGCGTGCGTTTCGAAATCCGTGAAAATGCAGGTAATGACTACACCCGTGCGGCAATATTGCTGGCAGCCACAGATACGGATCTGGTGTGCCTTCAGCATGAGTACGGCATCTTCGGCGGCACGGCGGGCAGCCATATCCTGGAATTTCTCGACCATTTGACTGTACCCGTCGTAACGACATTGCACACTGTTCTTGCCGAACCCAGCTTGGCACAACGGCGGACGATCGAGCGCGTAATCGGACGGTCGGCCAAGCTTATTGTGATGGCAGACAGGGCGAGGGAGCTTCTAAAGACCGTGCACGGCGTGCCCCCGAGCAAAATCGAGGTTATCCCGCACGGCATTCACGATCGGCCCCTGACCAGCCCGGATGATGGCAAGGCAGCGTTCGGCTATGAGGGCAAAAAGGTCATCCTGACATTCGGCCTACTGTCCCCGAATAAGGGCATCGAGACGATGCTCGATGCAATGCCCTGCATTATTCGAGCAAACCCAGACGCGGTATACATCGTCCTGGGTGCCACCCATCCCAGCCTGTTGCGCGCCCACGGGGAAGACTATCGCGACCGGATGTTAGCCCGCGTCGAGGCGCTTGGGATCGAGCACCACGTCGTCTTCGTCAATCGGTTCGTCGATCAGGCTACGCTTCTGAACCATATCGCCATGTGCGATGTGTACGTGACACCCTATTTGAACGAAGCGCAGATGACATCGGGGACCCTGGCCTACAGCTTCGGTATGGGCGCACCCATCGTATCGACGCCATATTGGCACGCGACGGAGCTGCTCCACGATAATCTAGGTATTTTGGTTCCGTTCGGCGATGCCAAAGCCATGGGGCATGAAATCGCTGCGCTGCTGACCGACCCAATCCGGTGTCAAGCGATCAGAGAGCGGGCTCATGCGGCCAGCCGCTCCATGACCTGGCCGGAAGCCGCCAAGCGCTATCTGGCAGTATTCGACGATACCTGCCAGGCCGCTCGGGCCACCCAACCTAATCCGGTCCGGCGACTGCAGCCGGTTTTCGATTCAAGCGCTTTGCCGGGTACCGAACTCGATCATTTCCTGTCCTTCTGCGACGATACCGGCATGCTTCAACACGCCCATCATGGCGTGGCTGCCCGCGAGCATGGATATTGTCTGGACGACAACGCGCGGGCCCTGTTGTTGGTGTCAGCTTTGGCGCGCCAAGGCGACACCGGAATTCCCGGTACCGTCGCGGCGGCGCTAATGGCATTTGTGCGCCATGCATGGAACCCGGAGATCAAACGATTCCGAAATTTCATGAGTTTTGATCGCCATTGGTTGGAGGAGGCGGGATCCGAGGATAGTCACGGACGGGCGCTTTGGGCCCTCGGCGATCATGTGCAGAGCTGTAGCGAAAGCGCCCACGTCACTTGGGCCGTTGCGCTGTTCGCCAAATCCTTCCCCTCGGCGGAGTTGTTTACGTCACCGCGCGCTTGGGCGTTTACTCTTTTGGGTCTCAACGCGTGGTGTTCCGCGTTCAAAGGCGATTTGCAGGCGAGCCGCCTGCGGCGGATCCTGGCCGACCGATTGTTGTCACTATACCAGGCGGCCACCGATACCGATTGGGATTGGTTCGAAGACGTGTTGGCCTACGATAACGCCCGGCTGCCGCAAGCCTTGATACAAACCGGGTTGGCGACGGGATGCGAGGCCTACGAGACGGTCGGCCTTCGTACCCTAAGCTGGCTGATGACGCAGCAGACGTCCCCCGCCGGGCACTTCCGCCCGGTCGGTTCGGATAGTTTTGGCGCAGCCAGAGCGACACCCAAGCCGTTCGATCAGCAGCCGCTGGAAACTGCCGCATCGGTATCGGCCTGCTTGGCGGCATGGGGCGCCACTGGGGACATCAAATGGCGGGCTCGCGCGATTACAGCCTTTCGGTGGTTCATCGGCCACAACGATCTGGCAATATCATTAGCTGACCCCAAGACCGGCGGATGCGCCGATGGGCTGCATCCGCATGGCCGGAACGAAAATATGGGCGCGGAGTCAACGCTGTCATATCTCTTGGGCCTCTCCGAACTGCGTGCGATAACGCAGTCGGCGCTGACACGGGACCGGGCCGAAAGCCGCGTTGGCCGTGACTGATACCCCACTCGTGAACCATCATGATTTGTGCCTGCGCCCCGATGCGAGCCGGGTTCTGGTGCGCCCTTTCCGGCCCACGGTCGAACCGAGGGATAACAATCCGGTCGATAAGCCCCGTGCGAACCATATCGTCGGTCGGATCATTGCCCTGTCGCCGGAGGCGGTGGAAGCTGAATTGGAAGGCGTTTTTGACTCGTTCGGCCGCCGGCATATGGGATTGTCTGAAACCCTTGATACCCGAGCCGCGGACATGGAAGCGGTGCTCGCTCCGCATCCGGCCCTGAGCGTTGCTCGGCGGCGCCTGGTCGGCGCGTATTTCCTGAGCGAGTATTCGTTCGAAGCCGCGGCATTATTGAACCCGAGCATTTTCCCGCACCCAGATCAGACCGGGATCGCGGCGGGAAGTAAACGGTTTGTCATGAGCGTACGAGGTGTCGGCGAAGGACATATTTCGTCGCTGTCGTTCCGCACGGGGATGATAGATGCTGCGGGCGGCCTCACTCTTGATCCCATCATGGGATTGACCCCGGCACCGCATATACGGGGTCGTACGCCGAGGCTGCAAGGCGAAGAAATCGACGTGGTTTTTCCAGTCGGAACCCAAATATCGGAGTCCGTGATATTCCCGATTACCGAAGCCCAAAAAAATGGCATCGAGGATGCCCGCTTTGTGGCCTTCGAGGATGCCGGCAAAACGACCTATTTGGCCACGTACACAGCCTACAGCGGCCAGGCGATCCGATCCGAATTGTTGGCGACCAGCGATTTCCATAGCTTCCGCCTTTCCCCGCTGAACGGCGCTGCCGCGCAGAACAAGGGAATGGCGCTGTTTCCACGGAAAATTGCCGGCCGGTACGCGATGGTCGCTCGTCAGGACAACGAGAATATTCACCTGCTATATTCGGATGATCTTTACACCTGGAACGATGGACAAATACTGTTGCATCCTCGATATCCGTGGGAGTTTGTGCAACTCGGCAACTGCGGCTCTCCGATCGATTTGGGACCCTATTGGCTTCTGCTGACCCACGGCGTGGGATCGATGCGACGCTATTCCATCGGTGCCGCACTTCTGGATAAGCACGATCCAACCAAGGTGGTAGCCCGATCCGCAACGCCGCTGATACAAGGGGTCGGCGCGGAACGCGAGGGCTACGTTCCGAATGTCGTATACACCTGCGGTGGGATGGTCCATGCGACCTGGATCGTTCTGCCCTATGGCGTTGCCGACACCTTTATACGATTTGCCACGATCGATGTCGACGCCTTGGTGGCGCACCTTCTGGCCTCCTAAAAGCGCGTCGAAATAGCCAGGGATCCGAATTGAAACAAGCCACCCCGCTGGCCATAGAATTCAGTTGTCTGGGCTATGTGGGTATAGGTCAGGCGTACGCCCTTGTAGATGAGGGCAAATCCCCCCTCGAATTCCGCGACAAACGGCTGACGAGAGACATGCGGTCCCGACCGAAACGGGCTTCCATCCAATGTCGCATCCCAGCCGATTGCCTGGCCATCGGCGCCGGCGAAGAAATACCAAACGAAGTCGCGGGTGGGCGTATACGCATCGGCGCCACTTAGGCCAGGGCTGATGCGGCTCGTCCCGAAATCGGATCGAAGGCCCTGGCCGACCCGCAGTTGGAAGGCGACCTGCGCATAGTCGCGTAATGTCCCCGCCCCGGCAGTCACGGAGGGAAGTATATCGATGCCGATTCCGGTATCGGCATGCGATGCCAGTTCATAACGCCAAGTCCGGCCCATGACGATTTGAACGACAGGCATATCCCTGATTTGGTGCCCCCAGCCGCCGGACGCCTGATCGCCGATCAGGTCGTGAAAGCCATTTTGGATATTCTCGCCACGCGCGGATGGACCCAGTACACCGAGGCTGATGCCCAGCGCGTCGCTTGTCGAATTCCCAACGTGAAGCAAAAAGACGCTCCCCAACGTAACGCCGGCATAGGGCCGATCTTTTGGATCGGGCTTGGTCGCCAGTGTGTCCTTCGGCGTGTACAGTGCGTTGGAAAAATCCACCTCCAAACGCTGTCGCCCAGGTCCCCATATTTTGTTGCCTAAGTCGGTCAGAAACTCCGGCAGATAGTCTCGCCCACCCGCATCGACGCTCGGCGACGTCCACCCCAGCCTAATGCCAGAGGTATAATTGCGATCGGTACGGGCAATCACATCGTTTTCGATTTGGATGGAGAGGATACTTGCAGGATCCCCCGGGGGTAACGGGCCCGGGGTTTGCCCCAAGGCGGCACCGGTCCCAAAAGCGAGAACCGTACCGGCGAGCAAACCCCGGCGGAATCCGAAGGAAACATTCATGTCAAATTCCATCAAACGGTGGTTGCCCGGCTCCGAGCCGGAACCTCGCGCGATCGTTCAAAGCCGTCCGAGGACCACCAGCACGATCACAATGAGAAGCAGAATGCCCAGTTCGTACTATGGGGCCAGATTGCCAGGGCAACGACGGGCAATAGGCTAAGGAGGATTAGGAGAGTTGTCCCAATATTCATGGTGTTTTCCGTCGCCCGCTAGTTGGTGTATTTGAACTCCGGCAGCGCCTTGAGTGAGTCACTGGTTGCCCCGCGCAGCACCATGTGCTTGTCGGCGACCGATATGGTATTGAACGGTACCACCACGAATTTGGCGCCCACGCCAAGGAAGCCCCCAACGGACAAAACTGCATATGGCACGGTCTCGGTAGGGGTGACGATTAGATCGTCGATCATGCCAATTGGTTGATTGGCCTCATTCACCACGGCCGAGCCGACAACGCGGGATGTGCGATAGCCGGTCGCGAGCGTCGCGGGATCAACTTTCATAAGCCCAAGCGTCTGGGGCGTGCCCTGTGCATATACCGCATTCCCGAGGGACATTAGCAGGATCGCGGACGAAACCGTCATTGGGACGGGGTATTTCATGATCTTGCTCTCAGTGCGGTATGGCGGCCGGCCAGTCCGGCGATTTGCAACAGTAATGCCATTCCCGTCATTCGCAGCAGGCTCGGAAAATACTCATCACCTTAGAGCACGATCGGGTCAAGGTGATCCAATCGTGCTCTATAAATCTTTGTTTGATCGCGTGATTCACGCCGCCGTGTGATTCCACCTCTGGCGATCACGCTCTAGTCGCTGGTATCAGAGGCGGCCACCGCCAATCGCGCCAATGCCGGAAGCGACTTAGTGCCAGTACGTTTCATGATGGATGCCCGGTGATTTTCCACGGTACGCTGGCTGATGTTCAGATCGGCGGCGATATTCTTACTCGGGTGGCCAGCCAGAACCATATCCATGATCTGACGTTGCCTGACCGTCAGGGTGGCGATATGTTTCGCGGCATCATCGCGCCAGGCGAGCGCCTTGCCCGAGTCGCGCGCCTGTTCCAACGCGCGCTCCACACTCGCGATCAGGTCCTCCGCGCTGACAGGCTTTTCGATCAGATCGGTCGCGCCGGCCTTCATCGCCGCGACCGCGATGGCGACGTCCGCGAAGCCGGTGATCATGATGGCGGGCAGACTCTGGCCGGCCTTCTGTAACTGGCGGAGCAAATCCAAACCGGTCATGCCTGGCAAATAGGCGTCGATCAGCAGGCACGCCTCTCTATCAGTCTGGTAGACCGCCAAGAACGCCTCGCAGCTCGGGAAGTCCTCCACCCTCCACATGGGATTCGCC
Organism: uncultured Acetobacteraceae bacterium; assembly: GCA_903877125.1. Taxonomy (GTDB): domain Bacteria; phylum Pseudomonadota; class Alphaproteobacteria; order Acetobacterales; family Acetobacteraceae; genus Rhodopila. The sequence goes on from CAIRCM010000134.1 coordinate 26,003, forward strand.
TCCAGAACTGTGCGGAAGGCAGCGCGGATTTGGTGGTCGTCGTCGACGAGATAAATAATCCGCTGTCCGGGTCTAGGGGCGGGACGTAGCACGGCGGCAGGCGAAACAGGTGAAGGAGGGATCGGGCGATGCGGCATTCGTTGCTTTACCGCGTCCATCAGATCGCTCGGTTTCACAGGCTTATGCAGGTGGAGGCACCCCTGAAGGGCGATGTCGCGTAAGGTACTCGCCGAAATATCGCCGGTCAGGATGATAACCGGCAACGTTTCACCCAACAACGCGCGCAGCTCCGCGGCGGTTTGCAGGCCGTTCAACCCATTGGGGAGATTGTAGTCCGATAGAACAAGGTCCGGCCGAAATTCTTCGTGCGCCACCAGTGCCGCGGCCGCGACACCATCGGTCACCCCCAGGACGCGGTGGCCCTCGCCTGACAACAGGTGCGTCAGGAGGCTACGCATTGCCGGTTCATCTTCGATCAGCAGAATCTGCCCGGCGCCGAGAGGCGGTGTCGGGGTGGGGCACCTGGGCGCCGCCTGGTTCACCTCGACGACCGGCACGGGCAAACGTGGTACATCGATGCCGAATGCGGAACCTTTTCCGAAAACCGACGTCACGGTGACCGGATGACCCATTAGTCGGGCAAGACTTTGCACGATTGAAAGCCCAAGGCCCAGCCCGCGCGTGCGGTCCCGGGCAGGATTATCGATCTGGTGATATTCTTCGAATATCGACTGCAATTCGGCAGCGGCGATGCCGATTCCTGTGTCATGCACCCTGATCCGTAACAATGAGCCGTGCGGACGGCAACCGATCAGAATCCTCCCGTGCGAGGTGTACTTGATCGCGTTGCTGACCAAATTGCGGATGATTTGTTCCAGCAACCGTGGATCGCTTTCGATCCGGGATCCGTTCCGCACGATCCGGAGGTCGAGCCCCTTGACCCGGGCGTGTTCGGTAAACTCCTCCCGTATACGATTGAACAGCAAATCGATGGGGAAACCTGTCTTGGTCGCCCGCACGGTGCCGGCTTCGAGTTGGTTGATATCGAGCAGTGCATTCAGAATTTCGGTCATTGTCCCCAAGGCTTCGTCCAGCCGGGAGATCAGGTTCTGGGCAGGCCCGGGTTCCACCGTTTTCGCCAAGGCGCCCTGAATCAACGCGAGGGTCTGGAGCGGTTGGCGAATATCATGACTGGCAGCCGCGAGGAAACGGGATTTAGCCATATTGGCATGTTCGGCCGCCCGGCGGGCAATGTCGAGATTCACCGTTATATGTTTGCGGTCCGTGATGTCCGTGAACATGATGACCACGCCTTCCGCTTTCTGAGTAGCGCTGCGGTAGGGCAGGATGCGCCGGAGGTACCAGGATCCAGTCTGTGCCACGATCTCCCGTTCGATGGGTATGCCATCGCAGATCACCGAACGCGCATCGTCCAGCAACGTATCGTCGGTCGTCAGCGCTTTCAGGTCTCCGAGCGGCCGGCCGATATCACTCGCGATTACGTTGAACAATGATTTTGTCGCGGGCGTGAAAAGTCGTATATTCAGCGCCTCGTCAAGGAAGACCGTTGCGAGATCGGTGCTGTAGAGCACATTCTGAAGGTCACTCGATGTGAGCCTCTGGCGCTCCAGGGTCTCCCGGAGCTGGCCATTGAGCGCGTTTAGCTCCTCGTTCAAAGATTGTAGCTCTTCCTTCGAAGTCAGCAACTCCTCGTTGGTCGCCTGATATTCCTCGTTGACGGACGACGCCTCCTCGCTGATCGCCTTCTGCTCCTCGGTCAGGATGTCGAGGTTTCGTATCGCCCCTCGCAGTTCGGCTTTCGCGGCGGCCAATTCCTGTTTCAGCTGATCGACATCCCCCGTACCGTGCGGCTCGGCGTCCGGTTCCTGCTCAGTTCCCGGTTTCGCATTGTCCACGAAACAAACCAGCAACAGCTCCTGGCCTCCCCAGGACGCCGGACGCACATCGATATTGAAGGCCACGGCGGCACCGCCGAAACCAGTGCGCCCCCCACTGTCACGACACGTGCATTTTCCACGATGGCCTGGTGGACCGCCGCGCGAAGGCCAATACGGGTGCTGTCCGGCACCATGGCCAACAGATTTTGCGTGGGGGCACCGTGGGGGACGTGCAAATAGCGTCCGGTTGGCCCCAGGGAGTAAAGGCAGTCGTATTTTCGGTTGATCAGAACGGCTGCCGGCGCGTGGGAGTCCAACACCAGGCGCTCGCACAATTCGCCGATTGACGTTCGCCGTTCCGACATACGTTCCTGGCCCGCGGCAGGCACCGGTTGCGGGCTTTTCGCGGAATTCGCCGAAAAGCCATATCGGCTTCCCGAAGAACGTGCGGTCTGGCGATACACACGCTCGGCGTCGGATACGATATCGAAATTCTCCCCCGAGCTGGCAAGGGTTTCGGAACTACCCAACAGAAGGACGCCGCCAGGTCGTAGCGAGAAATGGAACAATCCGATCGCTTTGGATTGCGCCTCCGGCTGCATATAGATCATGACATTGCGGCATGATAACATGTCCAGGTGCGAAAATGGCGGATCGCTCAGGATATCCTGGACCGTGAATACCACGGCCGCCCGCAGTTCGGGGGAAACCCGATAGTCGGAGTCTTCCTTCACGAAAAAGCGGGCAAGGCGAGGTTCCGAGACCTCGGCGACGATGGTTGCGGGATAGCGGCCTTCACGTGCGATGGCGATCGCGGCCGGATCGGCGTCGGAGGCGAATATCTGAAGTTCTGCCCGGATATTTGCGTCCTCCAGATGCTCCCGAAACAGCATCGCGAGAGAATATGCCTCCTGGCCGGTGCTGCACCCCGCAACCCAGATTCGGATGGGTTTGCCGATCTGCCGGTCTCGCACGATTCCGGGAATTATGCTGGCAGCCAGAAAATCGAACCCTCTCTGGTCGCGGAAGAATGCAGTGACGTTGATCAGCAGGTCCGCGGCCAAAAGCTCGATTTCCTTCGCGTTGCCTTTAAGGAGGGCGAGGTAGGCTTGCATACTCGTCCCCACGGTTCCCGCCATCGCCATCCGCCGTTCGATGCGACGGCTTAATGTGCCGTGCTTATACAGCCGAAAGTCGTGCGCGGTGGTCGCGCGCAGCAGTTCGACGATTTCCGATAAAACGGCGGGCGCGGGCACTTCGATGTGCGTTGGGGCACGCCGGTGCGCTTCCAAAGCCTGGTGCATTTGGGCAATCGGCAGAATCCGATTGGCACGACCGGTCTCAATCGCCGCCCTGGGCATGCCGTCATATCCGGCTTCGGTCCGTTCCTGCACGATCACAAATCCACGGCGGTTCGCGATGGCGACCAGGCCAGCGCTGCCGTCGGAACCCGATCCGGACAATACAATGCAGGCGGCCCGCGCGTGCAAGGCATCCGCCATGGACAGCAGCAGGAAATCAAGGGGAAGCCGTACGACCCGATGTCCCGGGATTTGCGTGACATGCAGCGCGCCCCGCGCGACCGACAGGAACGTTCCGGGTGCGATGACGTAGACGTGGTCGGGTTCGATCGCCATGTCCTCGGCGGCCTGGCAGACCTGCATCGACGTATGCCCCGCCAGCAGGTCGACCAGCAGACTGCCATGCGCGGGATCGAGATGCTGGACGACGATGTACGCCATGCCTGTGCTGGCAGGCAGCGTGCCCAAAAACTTTCCGCACGCCTCCAGGCCGCCGGCGGATGCGCCGATCGCGACGACCAAGAAATTAGCTGGATATTCCGCCGAGCCGGTACTCGGGGGAATCGCTCCCGGGACGGCTGGTTCGGCTCCCGAAAAATTGCCTCGAGGCATATTATGGGTACTTTCGCGGATGCGAGGTCTAGATCCCGGCAACCGATAGTTTTGAAGGTTAGCATTCTTCGGCAATACCGTCCAGGGAAGATAATGTAGACCCTGATCTGCGTAGTTTCCGAGACTACCGGTCATCGATGTCGCTTCGATATATCACGGGCTCGCGCGAACCGCTTCGCGTGCTGGGAGATCGGCGTCATGAACTTTCATCTCGACAACGCTTTACTGCAACCCGCGATCGCGCTGATCGCGGGCATTCTGATTCTGGTCTCGCCCAGTTTGCTGAACTACGTCGTCGCGCTCTATCTGATCCTGCTGGGCATAACCGGCTTGTGGCCGCATTTTTCTAGCTGAACACTTTCCGCACGCCCGCTCATGTTCGGGTGCTTGCGCGGCGGCTGGCACTCGCACAGTCATAGCCAAGTGCCCAAAAGAAGGGGGGCGACGATGGGAGCTGGTCACCCTACCCTCGCGGAATAATGTGGATGCGGACGTAACGCCGATATTCGGCTGCGGCCCTAGCCCGCGCCAGGATCGGAAGTCACGCAGTTGGAAGCCAGCGGTCCGCTATGAGTAGTTTCCGATACTAGGTGACTTCGAACCGACAGAATAATGTCATAGGCGGCGGTGCGTATTGACGACGATGTATCCCGAAGCATCGCGTTCCCTGGGCCTCGTGCGATCTCGTGTGTTGCCTGGGGTATATGGATCAGCCGCGGCGGATGCCCCCTCATCCGGCCGAAAGGGAACGATCCGGTGCGGACCCCCTCGGCACCGGATCGCCTTTTCGCTTTTCAAGCATGAAAGAGACATATCATGAACGCAACGACGGATCAAAACCAGGATCTTTCCAGCCTGGAAAGTGACATTGCCGCATTGAAGCGCGACGTCGCCAGTCTGATTGGACATCTGAAGGTTGGGGTGAACGACAGCGCGCACGCAACCGCTGCGCAAATCGGCACCGAATCGACGCGCCTTTACGGCCTCGCGATGGCCGAAGGTTGCAGTGCGGCGAAAGCGGTTGCCGCCCGCGTCGGCGAGCAACCACTGATGTACTTGGCGATCGCACTGGGTCTGGGCTTCGCCGGCGGTCGCCTTTTGGCTCGGTGAGGATGCCCCCCATTCTGGCGGATTGCATACGTCTGGCTGTCGCTTATGCCGAGAACGCCGCGGTTCGCCAGGCGGCACAGGCGAGCCGGCGTTTGACCTACGTCACGGCCTTGACAGTTGCCGCCGTCGTGACCGGCATTGCCTCGGCCACCTGCGCGCTGGCCGCCCTATGGGTCGTCCTGCTGCCGTTCTGCGGCCCCGCGGGCGCTCCGTTGATCGTGTCAGGTGTCCTATGCGCCGGTTGTGCGACCCTCGTCGGATTACTGCGACGTGGGCCGCGGCCGCCAGAAGCCACATCCGGTGGACCAAACGGGCGGTCGGCCGTTCCGATGCTGATCGGCGCGGTACTGGCGGGGTTGGCTATGGGATCGGCTTCAGAATAAAATAGAGGAACACAGATCATGCATCCCACCCATAATACTCTTTCGGAGAATGTTCGTACGAGGTCGGTCGAGTTGCTAAACCTGCATCTCGCGGCCGCCATCGATCTACAGGGTCAGGTGAAGCAGGCACACTGGAATGTCCGTGGACCCGGCTTCATCGGAATTCACCGCTTGTTCGACGCTGTCGCGGCGAAAGTCGGAGAGTACGCGGACATGATCGCCGAGCGGGTCGGCGGGTTGGGCGGCGCCGCGCTCGGCACTGTCCAAACCGCGGCGCGAACGTCGTTCCTGATCCCCTATCCGCACGGTATCGCTGACGAAAAGCAGCACGCGTTCGCGGTTTCCAGCTCGTTGGCCGCGTTTGGTCAGGCGCTTCGCGGGGCCAATGAGAAGGCAACGGGGTTTGGGGACGTGGATACCGCCGATATGTTGATCGATATCTCGCGTGGGATCGGTCAACAATTGTGGCTTGTGGAATCCCACATTTCGCGAACCTGAACTGCCATCGCATAAAATAACGCGCGGTCCGGGTATGGGCCGCGCGTTATCTTTAACCGGTGTTTCAGTGGATCGCGATATCGACCACCCGCGCGCCGCCGTCCGGGGTCTCGCCCGCCAGCGGTTGGCCGGGAGTACGTTCCCCGGTCCATCGCGTTTCGATGCGGCTCGGGTCAATCGGTCCCTGCCGGATCAAGGCATCCCGTACAGTGTGGGCACGCTGTTCTGACAGGCGCATGTTCGCGCCGGCGCTTCCGACGCCGTCGGTGCGCCCGATGACCGTGGCGGTCAGGGCCGGATTTCCGCGCATGCTGGCGACGGCGTCCAGAATGACTTCGCGCTGGCCGACGCCGATCTCCCGGCTGCCGGTATCGAACGCGACGTGGAACCAGGTAACCTGGCCGGCCGGCAACTGCGACAACGCGGCACCGGGTGGGTTGTAGGTAGCCGGCGGCCGAGCCGGAGCGGAAGCGGTCTGCTGCGTCATTCCACATCCGGAGACGAGTGCCATAGCGGCAACGATAGCGAATCTGGCGGAATATTGTTTGATTTTGGGCATACTGTTCTCCTGTATTGTGCCGTTTGAGCCGGGTTCGTGCGTCCGGATGATGGTTCCGTATCCGGGATTTCGACCCGGTTCGAAACCAACCAACACGCTGGCACAGTGCAGATACAGGATACCGAGCGCGGCGGTAGGATCGGATAATACGCATATCCGTGCCTGGGTATAATCCGGTGCTGTTCGCGGGCTCTCGTGGGCGACAGCATGACACCGTTCCCCGATCTCATAGATAGCGCAGGTGCATCATGTTCGAAGCTACGCTCGTCGCGACCTTCCCCAATCATCTATTGGCGGAAATCGCAATCAAGGATCTCGCCGCGAAACACTTCAAAATGGCGAGCATGAGTATCATTGGACAGGGGTATCACACCGACGAGCAGGCCGTGGGCTTCTATAACATGGGGGACCGGATGAAATTCTGGGGTAAACGCGGCGCGTTTTGGGGCGGGCTGTGGGGTCTGTTTGTCGGTGGGGTCGCCGTCACAGTGCCTGGGGTTGGTCTGGTGATGATTCTTGGAACGCTCGCCGCCGCCGTGATCTCGACCTTGGAAGGTGCCGTCGTCGTGGGCGGGGTCAGCGTGCTGGCCGCGGCACTGATCAGCATCGGCATCCCGAAAAACAGCATTGTTCAGTATGAGACCTCGCTGAAGGCCGACAGCTTCCTGGTCACCGTACATGGTTCCGCGGAGGAATTGACCCGTGCCCGCGCGGTTTTAGGACACTCCGGGCCCAATTGCATAGAGGTACACCCGAGCCATGGCGCGACGTCAGCCGCCGCCTAAGTGTATTCCGACGCTGCCGTAGCCGAAAAGCAGCCCCATATCCCATCAAGTAACAGGACACCATACTCGATCCGCAATCGGTTCTTGTCGATATCGGTATGGTTAGCGCCCAGCTCATAGCTGGGGTGCATGGGGAAACAGCGAGAACGAAACCGCGGCAGGTTCAGGAACCGCCGTCCATCGAAGCCGCCCAGCGCGGCATGAAAGGTCTGTCATGAAACACGGCATCACACTCGTAATGGTCCTGAGCGTCGCGGCGATCGGTTTGACGGGATGCGGCCACAGCCCCGGCGATCGCGCGGTCTCCGGCGGTTTGTTGGGGGCCGGCGCGGGCGCGGTCATTGGGGCTGCCACAGGCGGCAGCCCGCTCGGTGGCGCGTTGATCGGCGGTGCGGTGGGAGCCATCGGCGGCGCGGTTATCAGCCCCAATGCCGTCGATCTCGGGCGCCCCGCGTGGCGGTGACATCGCGGCCCCAATGCGTTTCAGAAGGATGAGGCCATGCTTGTCGCAAAATTCGCCAGTGGGGTCTCGTTGGCCATTGCGGCCGTATCCGCTCTGGCCCAGGTCCCCTCAATGAACGACCTGACCTCCCGCGCCCGGCCCGGAGACCTGCCCTGGGTCGGGGAACCTCCCACGCATTCCGACGAAACCGGTAATATTCTGGAAGGAAACCCGCTCCTGACCATCGTCAATAATTTGCCCGATCCAGGTGCTTCCGAGGAAGCGCTGCCGGTCGATTACCTGCGGGCGGCTCGTGCATCGTTACTGCTCGGGCACCGGAGCCAAGCCCAGCGGTCTCTGAAAATTGCCGAGACCGGGGCATTGAACACTACAGTTCTCCAAGGCAGGGACCACCTTCAGGCCAGTGGCCCACTCATCCGTTATATACGGGACGCCCTGGAGGCCTTGAGGCACGGCGATAGCCCAGAAACGGTTCGGATTATCGATCGCGCGTTGGCGCTGTAAGCGCGCCAGACGTTCCAGAGTCCCGATAGCGTTTCCGCTGCGGTACAGGCCAAGCCGGACAGCAGCATATACGGCACGCCAGTGCCGCGGGCGACGAGTTCCCGCGGGGTATCGCGCAGCGCGGTCACGCGGCGCCGCTCCAGACCCAGTTCCGGATATCCGGCATGTCCTGTCCCTGCCGATCGATGTAGAGCTTGTGCTCGTTCAACTTGTCCTGAGCCATTCGTTCGAGAAAAACCCGCTGAGACCCCAACGCGGGTAGGCGCTTCAAGACGTTGAGCACCAGATGGAAACGATCCAGTTCGTTCTGCACGCGCATATCGAACGGCGTCGTGATCGTGCCCTCTTCCTTATAACCATGCACATGAAGCGCTCGGTTGGTACGGCGATAAGTCAGCTGGTGCACCAGTGAGGGATAGCCATGGAAAGCGAAAATAATAGGCTTGTCGGTTGTAAACAATGCATCGAAACCGGCTTCGTCCAGCCCGTGCGGATGCTCGCTGGCCGATTGTAACCGCATGAGATCGACGACGTTGATCACCCTGATTCGCAGTTTTGGCAGGTGCTGGCGCAGGATCGACACCGCCGCCAGGACTTCCAGGGTTGGCGTGTCGCCGCAGCATGCCATCACCACGTCGGGGTCGCCGTCCTTATCGTTGCTGGCCCATCGCCAAACACCTAGCCCCGCGGCGCAATGGGCGACCGCTTCTTCCAAGCCAAGCCATTGCGGCATCGCGTGTTTGCCCGCCACGACCACATTGATGTAATCGCGGCTGCGCAGACAATGATCGATGACTGATAACAGACAGTTCGCGTCAGGCGGCAGATACGCGCGGACGATGGACGCCTTTTTGTTAATGACGTGATCGAGAAATCCTGGATCCTGATGTGTGAAGCCATTGTGATCCTGCTGCCAGACATGCGAGGCGAGCAGATAATTCAGCGACGCGATCTGCCGACGCCAGGGCACTTCACGCGCGACCTTCAGCCATTTCGCGTGCTGGCTGACCATGGAGTCGACAATGCGGATGAAAGCCTCGTAACTCGCGAACAGCCCGTGCCGGCCGGTCAGGAGATAGCCTTCCAGCCAACCCTGACATTGATGTTCGCTGAGCATCGCATCCAAAACGAGCCCGGATGGCGCCAGGAATTCGTCATCGTCGTGCAGCGCCGCTTCCCACTGGCGGTTCGTCACTTCGAAGACGGCACCCAATAGGTTCGAAACAGTCTCATCGGGGCCAAACAGGCGGAAGTTCCGCTGCCCCCTGTTCATCTCCACCACATCCCGCACGAAAGCGCCCAGAACCATCGTGTCCCTGGCCATGACCGCGCCCGGCGCGGTCATGGCGACAGCGTAGGTACGAAAATCCGGCATCCGCGCTTCGCGCAACAACAGCCCACCGTTGGCATGCGGGTTGGCGCCCATCCGCCGGTCGCCTTTTGGTGCGAGTGCCGCAATCTCGGCCATTGGACGGCCGTCCCGGTCGAACAGTTCCTCCGCTCGGTAGGTCTTCATCCAGGCTTCGAGCAGCGCGATGTGACCGGGATGCGCGTGGTCGACCAGCAATGGCACCTGATGCGCGCGAAATGTGCCCTCGATACGCACGCCATCGACGACTTTCGGTCCCGTCCAACCTTTTGGGGATCGCAGCACCAGCATCGGCCACATCGACCGGGCGCTTGCTTTGCCCGAGCGGGCCGTCCGTTGGATGTGTCCGATATCCTCGATCGCCTGCTCCATCGCGGCGGCCATCAGCTGGTGCATGGTTTCAGGATCGTCGCCTTCCACGAAGACCGGGCTCCAGCCGCAGCCGGCGAAGAATTGCCGCAATTCCTCGTGGCCGATCCGGGCCAAAACGGCCGGATTGCTGATTTTGTAACCATTCAGATGGAGGATCGGCAGTACGGCGCCGTCCGTGACAGGACTGAGAAACTTATTCGAATGCCAAGCTGTGGCCAGGGGACCGGTTTCCGCCTCCCCATCGCCAACGACACATGCCACGATCAGATCGGGATTGTCGAACACGGCACCGAAAGCATGGCTCAATGAGTATCCCAGTTCGCCGCCCTCGTGGATGGACCCGGGTGTCGTTGGCGCGACATGACTGGAAATGCCGCCGGGGAAAGAGAATTGCTTGAACAGCTTCGCCATGCCGGCTCCATCCTGACCGATATCCGGGTACATGTCGGTATAGCTGCCTTCCAGCCAGGTATTGGCGACCAACGCCGGCCCCCCATGTCCAGGACCCGCGACGTAGATCATGTTCAGATCGTATTTTTTTATGACGCGGTTCAGATGCACATAAATGAAATTCTGACCTGGCGTCGTGCCCCAGTGACCAACGATCAGAGGCTTGACATCGGCCAGTGTCAGCGGCTCCCGCAGCAACGGGTTTCCGTGTAAATAGATCTGCCCGACCGACAAATAATTGGCAGCCCGCCACCAAGCGTCGGTCCAACGCAGTTCCTCGGGTCCCATCGGCTGGGGGGCCTGCCGCGAAATGGGAAAATCCATATCGAGTTTCCTCTCAGAGTGTCGCGGGACCCGGGCGGCCGCGGTCGTCCATCAGGACGCGGGGTCGATAGGACACCCTTCATCATCCCGGGCAGGTTCGGAATCTACGCAGGTCGGTCACCATTCTGTGCATACGAGGGTGCGGTCTCGGCGTCTTGGTCACTTCCGACCCTCGTGTCAGGACGCGTGAACCGAAATGCCAGGATCCAGCTTTAGCGATGAGCGGGCGAAGCGCGCGAGCATGACGCCTCCGCAGGCTCGGCTCTGCCGATGGCGAAGCAGAAGGTCATCGTGAAAAGGCTTTCGGCAATCCACGACCTCGGCGTCATGGATGTGCTCTGCACCGACAAGACCGACACGCGGAAGGAAGCGGCTATCAAGCTGGTTCTGTTCCATCGACTCCGGATTGGTTGGCCAGCGGCCTGCGTATTTTCCGAGCCTGACCGCGCGCGGCGCGCATGTCTAAGTTCGTTACCCTCGGGGATAGCCCGCGGGGCTTCGATCCGGGCACGCCGATTACATCGACAGGAACTCAAAACATGATCAGAAAAATGCTCGCGACCGCCACCGTTGCTGGCCTCGCCCTCGGTGTACTGTCGTCGGGCACACCAGTCCTTGCCGCCGTTACCGTGAAAACCGGTATGCTGACCTGCCATGTCAGTACCGGCTATGGCTTCGTGTTCGGCTCCTCACGTGCTCTGAACTGCACCTATGCAGGCAATGGCCGGGTCGAGCACTACAGCGGCGACATTTCGAAATTCGGCGTGGATATCGGATACATCCAAAGCGGCGTGATTGTTTGGGCCGTGCTCGCGCCCACCACCAATCTGGCGGCCGGCGCGCTGACCGGGGACTACGGTGGCGTCACCGCCGGGGGTTCGGTGGCCGTGGGCGGCAGCGTCAGCGGTTTGATCGGTGGGTCCAACCGCGAAATTTCGTTGCAACCTTTTAGCATCGAGGGCGACAAGGGTTTCAACCTGGCCGCTGGTATCGAGACCATTACCTTGAAACTGCAGCCTTAGACGCCTTCCATCGCCAGGCACGCACCGGCGGGCGGGCACGGCACGCACGCCGGCGTACTGTTTGCCGGAGCCGCCGGTCTGGTCGCGGGTGCCATGTCCATGGCGGCGGCTGCGGGCGTGCTGTTCGGGGCGGCTGTCCAAGCAGGCGGCGCGCCCGAAAACGTTCCGATGCCAGGCGAATGACCATGCCGTCTTATCGGTGCTGCCTGTCCTCGACCATGTGGTGCACGGGCCCCGGTGTGGGAACAACATCCGCATGCGCGCCATCAGCTTGGCCGCGGAACGCCAATTCCGCCGACGGATGTATGCTGTAGAACTCACTGTGATGCATGGCCGCTTGGCACGAATGAAACAAGGCGTGCTTTCCATGTTTCAGCGCTTCCTTGGTCGCGTAACAGACTCTGACGAAATGCCGGGCGTCACCGTTGCGCTCGGCGCGGACATGGTGCTCCTCTCATGAGCCGTTTATGCGTCGCTTGCCGCCTCCCCATGAAAATCTGGGCACGCAAAGCGTGACCGTGGGCGGTGAGTGCCTGATGGGCGGCGTGGGCGTAATCCATGCCAATTTTGTAGTGCCGCGCTGCTGCGCGGTGAAACCGGGCGGCCTGCCGATGGTGGGCGGCCGCGGCCGCATGATGTGCCGAGGGTTCAAATGAGCCGGTCATGACGGTTCCCCCCATTAGAACACGATCGGGTCAAGTTGACCTGATCGTGTTCTGTAAGTTTTTGTTTGATCGCGTGATTCACGCCGCCGTGTGGTTCCACCTCAGGCGATCACGCTATAACGCAACTTGGGGTAACGCGGGTCGAGCGTGAATTTCAGGGCCGGAAACTACTCATGCCCGCACCGCGGGGGCCAATCCGACGGAATGTCGTTACGTAGTTTCCGAGACTGTCATGGAACCGCGCGCTCCCGCATCATTCCCAAACACCTAACGCCTTGGCTGGGTTCGTCAGGGACAGTGGAGACTTCGATGGAACAGATGCAAACGGAGCAGGCGACGTGCGGCGCGGCATTCCTTTCGACCGGGATTTGGCCCGACTGGCTGATATACGATGACGACCCCGCGGCGGAATTCGAGCCTGTACCGACCGTGAGCGCGCCATTCGAAGGCCCCGGCCAGCGAGTGTGATCCTGACAAGGACAGGAATACCTCCAAGGTTTGGCTGATCGGGGGGCATCGCCTCCCTGTCTGCCGCCGCTTTCGTGATCCGGGACGGCGATCTTCCCGGGCAAAACATTACGATCCCAGAGGACCTCGATAAGCTCGGCGACAGCCTCGATGCAACGGGTTTGGCCGCTGGCGGCAATGTTCCGCGCGGCGGGCGGATGTTCGACAGCAAATATGTCTGCACATTCTCCCTGTTCCCGCACCATGTCAGATTCAAACACCCGCTCATTCCACCAGCCATCCGGCTAGTTCGCCCCCCGCGCCACCGGCCGATCCGAACATCGCTGCCAACAGAAGCGTGACCCCGGTCCGCCAGCAGCCCTTGAAGGTCCCATTTTTCGCCGCGCGTGATGGCGTACCGTGGCTTGGTGTTGCCCATCGCCACAATCTCCCCAGCGAACTCGCGCCAATAGCCCTGGAGGTCGGGAGGGGTGCTGCCCAGCTCGCTCTGGGCGAAGGCGACAAGGAACACGATTCTCCCTCCGTCCCGGCAGGCAATCAGGGTTCCAGGCCTGCACGGTTGCCAGCTTCCAGCAGCATGGCGTTTGTGTCAGCCCCATCATGGGGCCCAACGGACACACTCAAGCTGGCGGCCAAAGCTTAAGAACAAGTTAACCGCCCACCCCTTCCCACCCTGCCCCAATCCGTTCATCAAACGGCCATCATCTCCCGCCCAAATGCCCGCATCCCAATCTTCAGGAGTCCTCATGGACTGGTCAGGTCGCAGAGTTCTGGTCACCGGCGGCGCCGGCTTCCTTGGCGCCAATCTTTGCCACGAACTCGCCAACCGGGGCGCCCGCGTTATCGCGCTGGACGGCTTCCTGTTCGGTGGCGGCGCCAATCCCGCCAACCTCACCGGCGCCAATGTGGAGTTGGTCCGCGGCGACATCAGGGAGATCGATCTTCGCCCGCTGTGCGAGGGCGCGCATACGATCTTCAACCTCGCCGCGCAGACCAGTCACATGGGCGGGCAGGCCGATCCGTTGGCCGATATCGCCGTCAACGCCGTCGCCCAGGTCCGCCTGATCCAGGCTGCTCGGGAAGCCGCGCCGGAGGCGATCGTCGTGCATGCATCGACCCGCCAGTTCTATGGGCGTACCCAGAAACTGCCGGTCGATGAGAACCAGCCGGTCGCGCCGCCCGATGCCAATGGCGTGTCGAAGTTCGCCGGCGAGCAATACTGGATGATCGAAAACCGTGTGCGTCACCGGCCCGTGGTGTCGTTGCGCCTGACCAACTGCTACGGCCCGCGTTTGCGTATCCGGGACGCGCGGCAGACCTTCCTTGGCATCTGGATCCGCTGCGTGCTGGAGCAGCGGCCGTTCGAGGTCTGGGGTGGGGCCCAGCTGCGCGACCTCACGTTTGTCGACGACGTGACCGACGCGTTCATAAAAGCTGCCGAATCTCCCGCCTGCCACGGCCGCATTTTCAACATCGGGGGGCCGCCGCCGATCTCGCTGCACGATCTCGCGGAGATGGTCGTCCGATTGGCCGGCCCGCCCGCGACGTACACCACCCGGGAGTTCCCCGCCGATCGGGCGCAGATCGATATCGGCAGCTATCACGCCGATGACAGCGCGTTTCGGGCGGCGGCGGGTTGGGAGCCGAAAATCGGACTGGAAGAGGGCATCGCTCGCACCGTCGATTGGTATCGTTCGCGTCTGGGAGACTATCTGTGATCGTTGCCGCCAACCCCGGCGCCGGGTACCGCGCGCTGAAAGCCGAAATCGACGCCGCCGTTGCCCGCACGCTGGAGTCCGGCTGGTACATCCTCGGCCAGGAGATCAAGGCATTCGAAACCGAATTCGCCACCTGGCTTGGCGCGGCGAAAGCCGTGGGCTGTGGCAACGGTACCGATGCGATCGCGTTGGCGTTGCGGGCTCTGGGGATCGGTCCGGGCTGCGCGGTCGCGACGGTGTCGCACACAGCGGTGGCAACCGTTGCGGCGGTGGAAATGGTTGGCGCCACCCCGGTTTTGATCGACATCGATCCGGACCATTTCACCATGGACCCCACCGACCTCGCCGCCACGCTGGCCAATCCGCCCGCCGGGCTTCCACCGATCAAGGCCGTGCTGCCGGTTCATCTATATGGGCAGGCCGCCGATCTCGATGCGATCGGCGTGTTGTGCCAACGGTATGGCCTGACTTTGATCGAGGACTGCGCGCAAGCCCATGGTGCCACTTGGTCCGGCAAAAAAGTCGGGACTTTCGGGGACGCCGCGACTTTCAGCTTCTATCCGACGAAGAACCTCGGCGCGCTGGGTGACGGCGGGGCGGTGGCCCTGCCGTCCGATTCCATGGCCGACCGTGTCGCGGCTTTGCGGCAATACGGCTGGCGAACGCATTACATCAGCGACGACGTGGGCATGAACAGCCGGTTGGACGAGATTCAGGCCGCCATCCTGCGGGTGAAGCTGGTGCATCTCGATGCCGCCAATGCTCGGCGGCAGGCAATCGCGGCGGTTTACGACGCAGCCCTGGGTGGAACAGCGATACGCCCACCGGCGCGCCGTCCGAACGCGGGACATGTATTTCATTTGTATGTCGTCCGGGTCTCCAACCGCGAGGCCGTGCAAACCGGGCTGCGCGCGGCCGGCATCGGATCGGGGATCCACTACCCTCAGCCCGTGCATATTCAGCCGGCATATCGGGGCCGGGTTGCGTTGGGTGCGGCGGGTTGCCGAGCGACGGAGGCGGCGGCGATGGAGGTGTTGAGCCTGCCGTTGTATCCGGAATTGACCAACGGCGAGGTCGATCAGGTGGCTAGCGCGCTCCGTCGCCTCTGACGGTCGGGCGAAGCTCCGCGTCCCATTCGACCGTATCGTCCGGCAGCGCGATACCCAGCAGCGCGCCCGGAATGGTGCTGGCCATGGCAATAGCCTGCTCCGTTGTGGCCAATCCCCAGGCCACGACGTTGCGCACCGCCTGATCGAGACACAGGCCGGATCCGGCCAAAACCGCGCTGCCGGGCACGCGGACCGACCCGTCCGCTGCTCGCTCGATCTCCATGCCTGCGAACCCGTAGCGCCCGGGCGAGGCGGCAGCAGCGGCGGTTGCATCGGTGATCAGAATGCTCCGCGCCATTCCCTTCGCCCGCAGCATCACCTTCAGCGCGGGTGGCGGCACATGGATGCCGTCCGCGATGAAGCTCGCATGCAACCGATCCTCAGCCAATTGGGCCATCAGCGGATTGAGGAATTTAGGTTGCGGCTGTGGCAGTGCGTTGCCCAGGTGCGTACTGAGCGCGGCCCCCGCATCGGCGGCCTGCCCAACGCAACCAAAATCGGCGGCGCTATGGCCAATGGCCGTCACGATGCCCCTCGAACGCGCCCATTCGATCAGTCCAATTGCCCCGTTCCGCTCCGGTGCCAAGGTCAGCAGACGGATCGGCCGCCGCAAGCCGCGCGACAGATGCGCCACCATCGCCGGGTTGGGAAGGACCATCGCGGCAGCCGGGTGACATCCGGCATATCCCGCCGCCGGGTTCAGAAACGGCCCCTCCAGGTGATATCCTGGCACCATCGTCGGGCCCAGGCGACTGGCCGCGACCGCCGCATCCAACGCGGCGAACCGGTCGGCGAGAACATCCTCGGGCGCTGTGATCAAAGTCGGTAAACAGGCGGTGACCCCGCTCCGCCGCATCGCTGCCAGTGCATGGTCGAGCGCGTCCGCCGTCAGCGCGGCATCGTTGAAATCCACGCCGGCGTAGCCGTTGACTTGCAGATCGAAGAGGCCAGCACTGCGCATGCCCTATTATCGCCCAGAACACCGGGAAAGCGCTATGCTCGATCACAATCGATAGCCAGGAGAACACGGTGCCCGCACCCAAGAAGCCCACGCTATCCCCGACGGTGATGATGATTCTGTTCGGCCTTCTCGCCATGACGGCCGTCAGCGTATTCTCCAGCTTCGGCGACGTCGCCGCCATCCCTTACAGTCAATTCCAGGTCTACCTCGCCGACGGCAAGGTCAAACAGGTGACCATCAGCGGTGACGTCATCCACGGCACACTGAAGGAGGCGACACCCGACGGTAAAACCCAGTTCACCACCGTTAACGTCAACCACGACCTCGCCGCCGCGCTCTCGGCCAAGGGGGTGGAATTCAGCGGTACCGCGAGCGGGGGCGGCTTCTCCACCATCCTCTCCTGGGTCATTCCGCCGCTGTTGTTCCTCGGTGTTTGGATGTTCATGTCGCGCGGCGCGGGCGGCGCGGGCGGCATGGCCGGCGGCTTGTTTTCCATTGGCCGCAGCAAGGCCAAACTGGTTGCCCCGGAAACCGACATCAAAGTCGCATTCGACGATGTCGCCGGCGTCGACGAAGCCAAGGCCGAATTGCACGAAATCGTCGATTTCCTGAAACGCCCCGACGAGTTCGGCCGCCTCGGCGCCCATATCCCACGTGGTATTCTCCTTGTCGGACCGCCGGGCACGGGCAAGACGCTGCTTGCGCGCGCTGTGGCGGGGGAGGCCGGGGTCCCGTTCTTTTCCACGAACGGTGCCGAATTCGTGGAAATGTTCGTCGGCGTCGGCGCCTCCCGCGTGCGTGACCTGTTCGAGCATGCCCGCACCGCCGCCCCCTGCATCATCTTCATCGACGAACTCGACGCGCTGGGTCGGGCACGCGGCGCCTCTCCTATGGGGGGACAGGACGAGAAGGAGCAGACGCTCAATCAACTCTTGGCGGAAATGGACGGGTTCGACCGGTCCGCCGCCATCGTCGTGCTTGCCGCCACCAACCGGCCGGAAATCCTCGATCCCGCGCTGCTGCGGGCTGGGCGGTTCGACCGTCAGGTGCTGGTGGACCGTCCTGACAAAATTGGCCGGGTGCAGATTCTGGCGATCCACGCGAAGAAGCTGTCGCTCGACCCCGATGTGAGACTTGAGGATATCGCCGCCCTCACCCCCGGGTTCACTGGCGCCGACCTCGCCAACCTCGCGAACGAGGCCGCCGTCGTCGCCACGCGCCGTGGCGGCCAGAACATCGCGATGGCCGATTTCACCGCCGCCGTCGAGCGCATCGTCGCCGGCCTGGAAAAGAAATCCCGCATCCTGATCCCGCGGGAGCGGCGCATCGTGGCCTACCACGAAATGGGTCACACGCTGGTCGCGCTTTCGATTCCCGGCAGCGATCCCATTCAGAAGGTGTCCATCATCCCACGCGGCATCGGCGCCCTTGGCTACACCATGCAACGTCCCACGGACGACCGGTTCCTGATGGGAAGGCAGGAGTTGGAGGACAAGATGACGATCCTGATGGGTGGCCGCGCCGCCGAGACGATCCTGGGCGACGATATCTCCACCGGTGCGTCCGACGATCTCGCCAAGGCAACCGATATCGCGCGGGGGATGGTACTCCGGTTCGGGATGGACAAGGGCCTCGGCCCCGTTGCGTGGGATACCGAACAGGCGCAATTCCTCGGTCAACCCGGCCAATTTTGGCAGCAGCGCCGCTTCAGCGACCAGACGGCACATGAGATCGACACCACCGTGCGGACGCTTCTGCAGGCCGCATTGGACCGCGCGATCGGCATCTTGCGGGCAAACCGAGCGGCTTTGGATGAGGGAGCGGCTTCGCTGCTGGCGCGGGAGACGCTGACGGCCGATGAGTTGCCAAAGGTGCATTCTCCCGCCACGATCCCGGCGATCGAAGGAGGAAACGTATGAACATCGACTTCACCGGCAAGAAGGTCGTCGTCTGTGGCGGCAGCCGCGGCATTGGCCGAGCGATGGCGCTGACATTCGCCGGGGCCGGCGCCGATGTGTCGATTTGTGCCCGTGGCGCCGAAACCCTTGAAGAGGCTCGCCAGGAAGTCGCCGCGCTTGGCCACAAAGCCCATGCCGGATCAGCGGATATGGCCGACAAGGCGTCGATCGAGACCTATATCGCCAACGCCGCCGCCGCGCTGGGCGGGATCGATGTGCTGATCAACAACGCATCCGCCTTCGGCTCGTCCGACGACGAGAAAGGCTGGATGACCAGCATGGCGGTGGACATGATGGCGATCGTTCATGCGACCCATGCCGCGTTGCCGTTCCTTAAGGCGGGCAAGGGCAGCGTGATCAATACGTCTTCCATTGCCGCGCTGCGGTCGGCCGCGCGACAGCCGCCGTATGGCGCGATCAAGGCGGCGGTCATTCATTACACCAATACCCAGGCCGCGATGTACGCGCGCGACGGGATCCGGGTGAACGGCATCGCGCCGGGATCGATCGAATTCCCGGGCGGGGTCTGGGACCGGCGCAAGACAGAAAATCCGCCGCTGTACAATGCTGTTCTGAAATCAATCCCGTTTGGCCGACTGGGCCTGCCGGAGGAAATCGCCCATGTCGCGATGTTCCTGGCCTCGCCTTTGGCGTCCTGGGTCACCGGCCAGACCATTGTCGTCGATGGCGGGCAGATGCTGTAGCACGAGGAAAAGAAACATGGCCCTGCATATCGACTACTACGCCTCCCTGAACTCCCCGTGGACGCATCTCGGGGCTGCCCGGATCGAGGCGTACGCGCACGCGCATGGCGCGACGTTGCGCATCTATCCCGTTGATTTCGGCGAAATCTTCGCCGGGTCCGGCGGGTTGCCGCTGCCGCGCCGGTCGCCGCAACGACAAGCCTACCGTTTACAGGAGTTGGCGCGCTGGCGTGACCGGATCGGGGCGCCGATCCATATCCAGCCGAAATTCTTTCCGTCCAGCGAGGCCGTGACGTCTTCGTGCGTCATCGGCCTGCGCGAAACGGTCGGCGATGCGCCGGCGATCAAGCTGGCCCATCGCGTTTTGAAAGCGGTGTGGCAGGATGAATTGAACCCCGCCGACCCTGAAACGCTCGCCGGCCTGATCCGCGATGTCGGGCTGAACGCCGATGCGGTGCTGAAACTGGGTGCCGATCCGCAATGGGCCGCGATGCGGGAGGCCGATACCAAAGCCGCCCTGGCGCGCGGCGTGTTCGGCGCGCCCAGCTACGTCATCGGCGAGGATATCTTCTGGGGCCAAGACCGGTTGGAATTCGTCGAACGCAGGCTGGCACAAGGCTGATGCGCGGCTTAACCGGCAAGCGGATCATTCTGACGGGCGGTGCCAGCGGGATCGGTCGTGCAACGGCCCTGCGCCTGGCCGAAGAAGGCTGCATCGTTGGCATATTCGATTTGAATATCGAAGGTGCCATGGCAGTCGCTGCTTCATGTGCCGGCGACCAGGCGATGGCGTTCAAAGTAGACATCGCGGATCGCGCACAGGTTACCGAAGCGATGGACACGTTCGAGCGCGCGCGCGGTCCGACCGACGGCCTGGCCAACATCGCGGGCTGGGATACGCCGGTCAGCTTCCTCGATACCGACGACGCCTTCTGGGAGAAGGTGATCCGCATCAACCTGCATGGGCCCATGATGATGCATCACGTCGTGGTGCGCGGCATGGCCGCTCGGGGATCGGGACGGGTCGTCAACGTTGCCTCCGATGCCGGACGGGTGGGCTCGTCCGGCGAGTCGGTCTATTCCGCCTGCAAGGGTGGCATCATCGCGTTTACCAAAACCCTCGCGCGCGAACTGGCGCGTAAGGGCGTCACGCTGAATGCACTGTGCCCGGGGCCAACCGATACACCTTTGTTCGAAAATTTCACGACCGGCACGGGGATCGGCGATGCGCTGGCGAGGGCCATTCCGCTGCGACGCATTGGGCAACCGGACGATTATACCGGAATGATCGCCTTTTTGCTGTCCGACGATGCCGCTTACATGACCGGACAGACGATCAGCGTCTCCGGCGGTCTGACAATGGTGTAACGACATGCGCGTCTATACGATCCTCCCCCAGCGCCACTGGCGCGACGTCCCCCAGGCCGCCGCCGACGCCGAAGCCGCTGGGTTCGACGCGGTCATGACGGTGGAACTGGGCCACGACGTTCTAACGCCGCTGGCCATGGCCGCGATGGCGACAGAACGGGTGGAACTGACTCCGTCCGTGGTCGTTGCGTTTCCACGCAGCCCGACTGTGTTGGCATCGCAGGCCTGGGATTTGCACGCCAATTCCAACGGGCGGTTCGTTTTGGGTCTGGGCAGTCAGGTCAAAGGTCATAACGAACGCCGGTTTGGCATCCCCTGGACCGCACCCGCGCCGCGCATGCGGGATTATGTCCTCGCCCTGCGCGCGATCTGGCGCTGCTGGGAAACCCGCGGAAAATTGTCATTCGACAGCCCGCATTACAAGTTTTCGCTGATGACGCCGGACTTTTCCCCCGAACCGACGGGGCTGCCGATGGTGCCTGTCACGATCGCCGCGGTCGGGGAGGCGATGTTGCGCGTGGCCGGACAGGTGGCCGACGGGGTGCGGCTGCATCCGATCTGTTCGCGCAAATACCTGGAAGAGGTCTGCATGCCACAAATGGCGGAGGGTATGCGACGCAGCGGCCGGTCCCGCCTGCATTTCGATATTCACGGGGGCGGCTTCGTCTGCACCGGCCCGGATGATGCCACTGTCGCCGCGGAAATGGAAAAGGCCCGCCGGCGGATCGGATTCTACGCATCCACCCGCAGCTATCTGCCAATTCTGCAACTGCATGGCCTTGGCGACCTCGGCCTGAAGCTCCATCGGATGTCGGTGGAGGGTCGGTGGGGGGAGATGACCGGGGAAATTTCCGACGACGTTGTGCGTATCTTCGCCGCATGCGGCACCTTCGGCCAATTGCCCAATGCGATTGCAGCCCGTTTCGGTGGGGCCGCGGATTCGATCGATCTGCATTTCCCGCAGGGCACACCGGTCGGTGTGGCCAAGGAAATCGTCACCGACATCAAGCGTATCCCGCACACCTTCGCGGGGTTCGACACGAACTGGCAGGAGCGCTGAAATCATGGCAACGCCGATGTTTCGCTTCGATCCCGTCGAATTGCCGCCCGAGGCAATCGCGTTGCGCGCCGAAGTCCGAACCTTCATCGAAGAACATCAGGATTTCATGGGATTTTCCCGTGGCGAGCACAACCGGGAATTCAGCCGAGCGATGGGACGCAAGGGCTGGATCGGCATGACCTGGCCGAAGCAATATGGCGGGCATGAACGTTCGTCGTTCGAACGGTACGTCGTGATCGAGGAAATGCTGGTCGCTGGCGCGCCGCTTTCCGCCCACTACACCGGTGACCGGCAGAGCGGTCCGAACATCCTGCGTTTCGGCACCGAAGAGCAGAAGATGTTCTTCTGCCCGAAAATCGCCGCCGGGGAGCTGACCTTTTGCATTGGCATGAGCGAACCGAATTCCGGGTCCGACGTCGCCGGGACGCGAACGCGCGCGGTGAAGGTGGATGGGGGGTATCGGGTCAACGGCACGAAATTGTGGACCTCGAACGCGCATAACGCGGACTACGCGATCCTGTTTTGCAAGATGGCAATGACGGAGGAAGAGGCGCAGGACCGACATGCCGGGGCGACGCAGTTCCTGTTGGACATGAAAACGCCTGGCGTCGAAATCCGCCCGGTGATCAATCTTCTGGGCGAGCATCATTTCAACGAGATTTTCCTGACGGATGTCTTTATTCCCGATCACCTGCTTCTCGGGAAAGAGGGCAACGG
Source organism: uncultured Acetobacteraceae bacterium (assembly GCA_903877125.1). GTDB lineage: Bacteria > Pseudomonadota > Alphaproteobacteria > Acetobacterales > Acetobacteraceae > Rhodopila. The sequence continues at coordinate 48,381 of CAIRCM010000134.1, forward strand.
CTGGAACCAGCTGACCAGCGAACTCGCCTTCGAACGCAGCGCGCCCGACCGGTTTCTGGTGTTGTTTCAGATGCTGCAACAGATGATCCGCGTGGCCGGCCCCCATCCAGACAAAGCCACGGCAGTCGCGCTGGGCAAGTTGATTTCGCAATTGGCGACGTTGCGGTCGATGTCCGTTTCGATCGCCGGGATGCTGGCCGAGGGGTTGCAGCCCAACAATGAATCGGCGGTCGTGAAGGATCTGGGTACCCGATACGAACAGGATATCCCGGTGGTGGCTCGGCAGTTGTTCCCGACCGAACCGGAACTGGAAGCGATCGACGTCTACGCCGCGATGATCGCGCGCAGCACGATGAACGCGCCACGGTTTTCCATCCAGGGCGGGACACGGGAAATCCTGCGCGGGATTATCGCCCGCGGCCTTGGTCTGCGATAAGGGGCAAGCATCATGGCCATGCGCGACGAAACCCGAATGCTGCTGGAAAGCATGGGGCGGCTGTTCGAGGATCATTGCACCAAGCAGGTGATCGACGCGGCGGAAACGGGCATTTTCGCCTCCGACCTCTGGCAGGCCGTCAGCGAGACGGGATTGCCGCTCGCGGCGTTGCCGGAATCCGCGGGGGGCGCGGACGCCGAGTGGTCCGATCTTTATGCGGCCTTGCGGGTTGCCGGCCGCTTCGCCGCGCCCATCCCGTTGGCGGAAACCATGTTGGCCGGATGGATTGCGTCCAGTGCCGGACTCGATCTCGTGGATGGTCCGATGACGGTCGGGCCGGTACGTGCCTCCGACAGGTTGACATTGACCCGCGACGGTAACGGCTGGCGGCTGAACGGCGCTGCATCCCGCCTGCCCTATGCGTCCTTCACCGAACGAATCGTGTTGATCGCCGACGGACCGGACGGTGAAATGGCGGTGTCGTTGGATGCCGCCGGCCTGCCGACGGCGTCCAAGGGCAAGAATATCGCTTCTGAACCGCGCGATACCCTCGTGTTCGACAATTTCCAGATTGCCGCTGCCGCACTGTTGCCGACCGGGATCTCCCGCGCGGCGCTATTCCGGCGTGGGGCGCTTGCCAGAGCAACGATGATGTCGGGGGCTTTGGAGCGGGCGATGGATCTGGCGGTGACCTATGCGCAGGAACGGGTGCAGTTCGGCCGCCCGATCTCCAAATTCCAGGCGGTGCAGCAGAACCTCGCGGTGCTGGCCGAACAAACGGCGGTGGCCGTTGCAGCGGCGAACCTCGGTATCCAGTCCTTGGGTCAGGGCGATGAGGAACGCGAGGAATTCCAGATCGCCATCGCCAAGACCCGGGTTGGGGAGGCCGCGACGCTGGCCTGCGAACTCGCCCACCAAGTGCATGGCGCGATCGGCTTCACCAAAGAATACTCGCTGCAACTGGCGACGCGCCGGCTGTGGTCCTGGCGGGAGGAATTCGGGTCCGACCCCGAATGGGCCGCGAAAGTCGGGGCGTATTTCTGCGCCCAGGGGGCCGACCGACTCTGGCCCATTCTGACCGGGGATGACGTGCCATGAACTATCGCCGCGGCTGGGTTTGTCTGTTTCTATTCACGTTGACATCGATCAACTATGCCGACCGTGTCGCCCTGTCCGTAGCAGCCAAGCCCGTTGCAACGGAATTCGGGCTGACCGCCGTCGAGATGGGCTATTTGCTGTCGTCGTTCCTGTGGATGTACGTCTTCTGTCTCCTTCCTGTCGGTCTGCTGGTGGACCGTTACGGTGGCAAGTTGGTGAACGGTTGCGGTATTGCGCTGTGGTCGGCCGCGACGGTCATGACCGGGTTCGCGCCGAATTGGCTGTTCATGGCAGGCACACGCGTCGCCATGGGCATGGGGGAGTCCACCAGCTGGCCGGCATCCAACCGCATCATTCGGGAATGGTTCCCCGCGTCTGAACGCGGATTCGCCAATGCCGTCTTCGGCGCCGGATCGGCATTCGGGCCATCGATCGGCGCGGTGGGTGTTTCCTGGGTCATCGGCATCTGGGGTTGGCGCGCCGGTTTCCTGTGCGCAGGTTCCATTGGCTTCATCTGGCTTGCGCTGTGGTATCTGTTTTTCGATAAGCCCGAGCGGGTAGGCTGGCTGAAACCGGCCGAACGCGAGAAAATTCTCGCCGAACGCGACGGCAAGACGGCAGTCCAGCATGCCGAACAGGCCTCGTCGTCTCTTTGGTATCTGTTGAGCTTGCGCAGCGTGTGGGGACTGTTTCTGGCCCAGGGGAGCGAGGTCTACGGCGGTTATATGCTGCTGACGTGGCTGCCATCCTACTTGCAGCAGGCGCGCGGGTTGAACGTCATGAACGCGGGCATGCTGACAGCGGTGCCGTTCGGGATCGCCGCGGTTTTGGCGATCGGCCTCGGCAAACTCAGCGATTTCGTGCTCAGCAAGGACGCCGTGCATGCGGGATCCCGGCGCTACGCGGTAGCCCTGATGCTGATTGGCGCCGCGACCATCCTGCTGGTACCGTTGATCGACCCGTTGTGGGTCATCATTATGTTGCTCGCGGCAGTACGCGCGCTGGGGGCCGCCGGCAGCGCGATGAATTTCGCCTTGGTCACCGATCTGGTGCGCAACCGGTCCGACATCGGCAAGGTCACCGCCATCACCGTGGTCGGCGGCAATACGTTCGGGCTGATGGCGCCGATCGTCACCGGTTATGTCGTCGGACTGACCGGCAGTTTCGACCGAGCCTTCATGGTGGCCGGCATCCTGCCCCTGCTCGGCGCTATCGCAACGATATCCATGACAAAACGCGGCATTATGCCCCAACGGGCATTGGCATAGGGAACCGGTCCATGGCCGATATTCACGGAACCTACCGTCTGGTCAAAGCCATCTCGCGGGATGCCGCGGGCAATTTGCTGCCAACACCCTATGGTGGTCATCCGCTGGGGCGCGTCGCCTTGGGCGCCGATGGCCGCATGATCGCCATGACCTGCGATGGCCGGGCGAGCCTGCCAGCGGGCACGACTCGGGAGTACAGCACCTATACCGGCCTCTACAAATTCGACGGCAAGACCTTGGTCACGCGTGTCGATGCCGCATCCGATCCTTCGCGCATCGGCACCGATCAGGTCCGCGGTGTGCGATTCGAAGATGGGTTGATGGTGCTGTCACCGCCTTTGCGGCCGTATGGCGGCGCACCCGAACAGCGGGAATTGTACTGGGAAAAAATCTCCGATATCTAGTACCCAGAATCTCTAGACCGCGAAACACGGTTTCATCCTCTTTTGATGGACGACGCTCTTGGTCCACACGAAAGGTCGCGCCTCTTCGTTGTAGCTGGCGATGAAGCTGTCG
>CAIRCM010000135.1 GCA_903877125.1 uncultured Acetobacteraceae bacterium
AGCCATCTTTACCCTCCTTGGTTGGTGAGCGGCGGCGCGGGACATCCGGCCGCCGTTTCCGTTTTAGGCAGGGATTGGTTGATAAAGGGTTAACGCGCGACAATGAAAATCGCGTTCGAATTATGATCCGGAATACACCTGTATTCGCAACGGCCAAGAGCATCACCCCCCAAGGAGAAGCCAGCCCGCGAAGACTGGCTCCTCTCCTTTAGCGCTTCACAATCACCTTGACTTTGATGGTCAAGATCACAATGATCCGCTTCAGGAGATGGAGATGGGTGTGAGCCATCTTTACCCTCCTTGGTTGGTGAGCGGCGGTCCGGGACATCCGGCCGCCGTTTCCGTTTTAGGCAGGAATTGGTTGATAAAGAGTTAACGCGCGACAACCAAAATCGCGTTCGGCGCCCCTAGTCGAGCGAGAAGCTCGTCCCGCACCCGCAAGCCGATTTCGCGTTGGGATTGCGCACCGCGAAGTGCGCGCCGATCAGCGCATCGGTATAATCCAGTTCCGATCCCGCCAGCAGGTCCAGGCTCGCCGGGTCGACGTAGACCTTGGCGGGTCCGTTCTCGATGATCAGATCGTCATCGGCCGGCTGTTCGTCCAGCTCGAACTTATATTGAAATCCGCTGCACCCGCCGGCCAGTACGGCCACACGCAACGCCGCCGGCCTCCCTTCGGACGCCACGATTTCCGCGATCCGCGCGGCCGCTCGGTCTGTCACTGCGAACTGTCCCATGCATGCAAGATAGGCCGAAACCGCCAGAATTCAAACCTCCATTTGATGCAGATCATGGACGCGTGTAAGCGAGACCCCATGACCGGCCGGATCCCCCTCGCGCCCTACGCCGTGCAACTGGCCACCGCCCGCGGCCGGCTGCATCACGAACCTGAATCCGACAGCCGATCCCCCTGGCAACGCGACCGCGACCGCATCGTCCACAGCTCCGCCTTCCGCAAGCTGCAATACAAGACCCAGGTGTTCGTCAATCACGAAGGCGACTTCTTCCGCACCCGCCTGACCCACAGCATCGAGGTCGCACAGGTCGCCCGCTCCATCGCCCGCGCCCTTGGCCTGGATGAAGACCTGACCGAAGCCCTCGCCCTCGCCCACGACCTCGGCCACCCGCCTTTCGGCCACGCCGGCGAGGAAGCCCTGAACCTCGCCATGAAGCCGTTCGGCGGCTTCGACCACAACGCCCAGAGCCTGCGCGTCGTCACCCTGCTGGAAAGCCGCTACGCCGGCTGGGACGGTCTGAATCTGACGTGGGAAACGCTGGAGGGGCTGGTCAAGCACAACGGACCGCTGCGCGATCCCCCCGCCTACATCGCCGACTACAATCTGCGCCATAAGCTCGACCTGCACACCCATGCCAGCGCCGAGGCGCAGGTGGCCGCCATGTCCGACGACATCGCCTACCACAGCCACGACCTCGATGACGGGTTGCGCGCCGGCCTGTTCGGCCCCGACGACCTGCGTCATCTGCCCATCGTCGGCCCCGCGCTTGCCCAGGCGCGCATGGCGAGCCTCGACATGCCGCCGCCGCGCCTGCGGCACGAAACCATCCGCCGTGTGATCAATACCCTGATTTCCGACCTGATCGAGGAAACCCGCAGGCGTCTGACCAGGCTGGAACCCTCGGGCGCCGACGCCATCCGCCGGTCCAAGCACCGCGTGGTCATGTTCAGCACCCCGATCGGCGAAGCAAATCAGGCGATCAAGGATTTCCTCTTCGCCCGCATGTACCGGCATTGGCGGGTCAACCGCATGACCGCCAAAGCCCGCCGCCTGACCGAGGAAGTCTTCCGCCTGCTGCACGCCGACCCATCCCTGCTGCCCGATGACTGGCGCGCTCGGGCAGGGGAGGCCGGCAGCTTGCGGGCCGCGACGATCGTTGGAGATTACGTCGCGGGCATGACGGATCGTTTCGCGATGGACGAACACCGCCGGCTCACGGATATCTCGGCGACGGGGTGGTGAGGGCCCGCTCCGCCACATGATCCAGAAACGCCCGTAACGCGCTGGACAGATAGGCCTCGCGCCGGTGGATGAAGACGGTGGAAACCTCCGCCTCCGGCGCTGGCAGCGTATGTAGGCTCACCCGACCCTCCCGCCACACCGGACCGATCAGCGCGCGCGGCAGCAGGCTGATGCCAAGTCCGGCGGCGACGCAGCCGAAAATCGCCTCCAATGTGCCGAACTCCATCACCCGGGGCACCGCGACGCCCCGCTGGGCGAGCAGCGCCTCCAGCCGCTGCCGGTACGAACAGCCCCGACGCAGCACGACGATCCGGGCGATGCCGCCCTGGGTCGCGGTTTCGATCGAGCCGATGCCGGGTGCCGCCAGCACCGCCAGTTCCTCGACGAACATCGCCCGTTCCGTCAGCGACGGGTGCGCGACGGGGCCGCAGACGAAGGCACCTTCCAGCGTTCGGTCCAGCACCGCCTCGATCAGTTCCGCCGTGGTGCCGGGGCGCAGCGCCAGATCGACCTCGGGGCACAGGGCGGCATAGCTGGCGAGCAGCGGCGACAGGCGCAGCGCCGCGGTGGTTTCCAGCGAGCCGATGGTCAGCGGCCCCCCTGGAATCCCCTCATCCCGAGCGGCCCGCCTTGCGTCGGCGAGCAGCCAGGCAACCCGACGGGCGTAGGGCAGCAGACGCTCCCCCGAATGGGTCAGCGCGACCCCGCGGGAGTGGCGTTCGAACAGTGCGCAGCCCAGCTCGTCCTCCAAGGCCTTGATACGAGCGGTGATATTGGACTGAACGGTGTGCAGTTCATCGGCGGCGCGCTTCATACCGCCCGTCCGAGCAACGGCTTCGAAAACGCGCAGTTCGGCGGAGTCCATGGGGTATCTCCTTTAGAGATCGATCGGATCATATCTAATCGTTCGATCCTATCGCAGGCCGCTGATAAACCCCGCCGCATGATCAGCAAAGCAACCTTGACCGCATCCGGCGGCATGATCGCGATGGCCGTGGGCATCGGCATCGGACGGTTTGTCTACACCCCCATCCTGCCGCCCATGCTCGCGGCGCTGGGCTTGAGCAAGGCGACCGCGGGCCTGATCGCTTCGGCCAATTTCCTTGGCTATCTCGTTGGCGCACTCGCCGCCGCCCGCCTCCCCATGCCCGGATCGAGGCGCCTATGGCTGCTCGGTGCCCTGACCGTCAGCGCCCTGACCACCGGCGCCATGGGCATGGTCGTCGACGTCCCATGGTTCCTGATCCTGCGCTTCTTCGGCGGTGTGGCAAGCGCCCTGGTGCTCATCATCGCCTCTGCTTTGGTGATGAACCGGCTGGCAGAAGATCGCAGACCCGGCCTGAGCGCGCTGCATTTCGCCGGCGTGGGCGCCGGCATCGCACTATCCGCGGTGCTTGTGTCCTCCGTTTCAGGGTGGGACGCGATGTGGCGGGCCAGCGGCATAGCGTCGGTGATTGGACTGGTCATAACCGGCATCATCCTGCCCCGGCAGACAGACCAGCCGGCAACCAAACAACAACACCCCACGTCCCAACCCGACCCCACCTTGCGCCGCATGACCATCGCCTACGGACTGTTCGGCTTCGGCTACGTCATCACCGCGACATTCCTCGTCGCAATCGTCCGATCCGAGGTGCCGCGCCTGGAATCGTCCATCTGGATCATGGTCGGCCTCGGTGCCGCACCCTCCATTTGGCTCTGGAACCGGCTCGGCCGGCGCATCGGCACCGCTTCAGCCTTCGCCGTGGCGTCGTTGTGCGAGGCCGCGGGCGTTATCGCCAGCGTCGCCTCCGCCGGCATCGTGTCGGTGTCCCTCGGCGCCATCCTGTTGGGCGGCACGTTCATGGGCCTCACCGCCCTGGGACTCAGCCGCGCTCGGGAGCTCGCCCGCGGCGACGTCGGGCGAGCAATGGCGGCGATGACGGGGGCCTTCGGGGCCGGACAGATCGTCGGGCCGCTGGTCGCTGGGGTCCTCTCAGACGCGCTGGGCGGGTTCGTCGTCCCCTCAGCCCTGGCGGCGGGCGCGCTGGTGGTCGCGGGGGGGCTGGCTATCGCCCCCGCGCGAACTGAAACGCGCACAGCGACCCGATCATGATCCCCGCGCCCAACAGTTGAACCGGCGTTAGAATGTCGCCCAGCAGGATCATGCTGAAGATGAGCGTCAGCATTGGCTCCAGGTTCATCGCCAGCGCCGTCCGGAACGGACCGACCGTGTTGGCCGACATGTAGATCAGCAGGGTGGAGGCCGTGGTCGCGATCGCCGCGACGAAGAACGCGGCCCAACCCCACGCATGGGCGGGCATGTGCCACTCGCCTGAAGCCGCCGCGGCGATCAGGAACAGGATCGTCGAGGGCACCATCGAATACCAGGTCGTGACGCGCGCGTCGGTGCCGGATAGCCAGGCCCGCGTGCCCAGCAGCGACGACACACGGAGTACCGCGCCGCCGAACGCATAGGCCAGCCCCTCCCACGACAGCCCCCCGATATCCTGCCCGAGCATGAGCGCGAGGCCGAGGAAAGCGATGCCCGCGACCGTCAAGGCGCGCCAGCCCAGACGGTCGACCCCGGTTGCCGCACCGGCGATCCCCGTGAGAAGCGGATAGATGAAATAAGCCAGGATCGCGATCGAGACCGGCAGCAGATGAATGGCCTTGAGCAACCCAAACATCGTCCCGGCGAACAGAATCCCCAGCCCGATAGCCACCAGGCGTTGCCGTCCGTCATGCCACCGCGCGGGCGGCGCGGCCCGAAGCCAGCACCAGAAAAACGCGACGACCAACACCCCGCGCAACGAAACCAGCGTCAGGACGTCCATGCCCGAGGCATAGATCACCTTCAGCAATATATCCGCGACGCTGAACGACGCGGCCGCGCACAAGGCCGGTGCCATCGCCGTCAGTCGTCCGGTCGCCTTGGGGGCGGTGACGCTCATGCTGTTCATGATGCCCAATCGTGTAGAAAAGCTTCCAGGACCGACAAAAAGCCGGCGGGATTGTCCGCGTGGACCCAATGTCCCGCGCCCTTTACGCCCACGAAACGCGCGCGGGGGAACAGGGCCCGTATCGCTGTTCGGTGCTCTGGTAGAACATAATCCGATTCGGCCCCAGTCGCGAACAATGTCGGGCCGTTGTAAGGAGGAAACGCGGGATTCTCCCACCCCTCCAGGTCCGGAATGCCGGCGGCGATCTCATCCAGGCCGATCCGCCAGGAAGGCGCGGCGCCCAGCACCAGGTTGGACACCAGAAACGCTCGCACCGCCGGATCCGGCGCAGCCGCTGCCAGAGCGTCGTTGGCCTCGGTTCGGGTCAGGCTGGGCGCCAGCGGCAGCGCCCGCATTGCCTGCGCGATCGCCGCGTTGTGGTGCACGTAAGCAACCGGCGCGATATCCGACACCAGCAGCCGCCCGACCGCGAGCGGTTCCGACAGCGCTGCCACCATCGCTGCCTTGCCGCCCATCGAATGCCCCACCACCGCCGCCGGCAACGCATCCAATGCGCCCAAAGTCTCCAGCACATCGGCGGCGAGATCGGCGTAGCGCATGCCCCCCGCGTGCGGGCTTGCCCCATGATTGCGCATATCCAGCGCGATCACGCGGAACCGTGGCGCCAGCGCGCGCTGCATCGCCCCCCAGTTGCGCGCCGCCCCGAACAGCCCATGCAGCAGCACGACCGGAGGACCTTCGCCCTGCTGGATCGCATTCAGGATCATGCAAGCGTCAACATGATCTTGCCGATATGCGCGCTCGACTCCATCAGCCGGTGCGCCTCGGCCGCCTGTGCGAGCGGCAAGGTCGCGTAGATCACCGGGGGACACCGCCCCGCGTCCAGCAAGGGCCACACCTTGGCACGCAGATCGGCGGCGATCGCGGCCTTCTGCGCGGTCGTCCGCGGGCGCATCGTCGATCCCGTCACCGTCAGGCGTTTCGTCATGATCTGCAGGAAGTCGAATTTTTCCGCTACCGATCCGCCGAGGAACGCGATCAACACCAATCGCCCATCCATCGCCAGCGCCCTTATGTCGCGCTGCATGTAGGGACCGCCGACCATGTCGAGGATCACGTCCACCCCCTTGCCGCCCGTCAGCGTGCGGATTTCCGCGCCGAAATCCTTGTCCCGGTAGTTGATCGCCGCATCCGCGCCCAGTTGCACGCAAGCGGTGCATTTGTCGTCCGACCCGGCGGTCGCATAAACCGTGGCGCCGAATGCCTTGGCGAACTGAATCGCCGTGACGCCAATCCCGCTGGTGCCGCCGTGCACGAGGAATTTCTCGCCCGCTGCCAGCCGCCCCATCTGGAACACGTTGGCCCAGACGGTGAAACTCGTCTCCGGCAGCGCCCCTGCCTTGATGGCGTCGTATCCTTTGGGCCAGGGCAGGCACTGCGCGGTGGGCGCCACGCAATATTCGGCGTAACCGCCGCCATTGGTCAGTGCGCACACCTTGTCGCCCACCGCGAATCCCGTCGCATCCGGTCCCAGCGCCACGACCTCCCCCGCGACTTCAAGGCCGAGCAAGGGGCTGGCACCGGGCGGCGGTGGGTAGGAACCTTCGCGCTGGGCGACGTCGGGGCGGTTGACGCCGGCCGCTTCCACGCGGATCAGCACTTCGCCCGCTCCGGCCACCGGCACGGGGCCGGTCGCGATTTTCAGAACCTCGGGCCCGCCGGCACCGTCGGCTTGGATGTGGGTCATGGTCTGCGGAACGGACATGCTGCGACTCCTCACGCGTTGGGGGCGCTGTCGTGACGTATCCCGGGCGTGCGAGCAACATCGGTGTTTGTGTGCCCCATATCGGTGGCGTTACACAGTGACCCATGTCACAGGATTTGCTCGATTCCGACGAACCCAACCCGGTGCGCGTACTGCGGCCGGATGGCCCGTCGCCACTGTTCCTCACCGCCGACCACGCGGGCCGAGCGATTCCGCGCCGGCTGCGGCAACTCGGCGTGCCCGATGCGGAGATGGAGCGTCACATCGCCTGGGATATCGGCATCGCCGGCGTGACCGAACATCTTTCCGCATTGCTGGATGCCACCGCCGTGCTGCAGACTTATTCCCGGCTGGCGATCGACTGCAACCGCGATCCCGCTTGGCCCTCCGCCATGCCCGAGGTCAGCGAATACACCCCCATCCCCGGCAACGTCGGCCTGACCCCAGCCGACCGCGCCGCTCGGGTGGCCGCGATCTTCACCCCGTATCACGACCGTATCCGCGCATTGCTGGATGCCCGGGCGGGTCGGCGAACGCTGTTCGTCGCCATGCACAGCTTCACCCCGTCCTTCAAAGGGGAGCGGCGGGATATGCATGTCGGCGTCCTCTTCAATCGCGATCTGCGGATGGCGAGCGTCATGCTCGACCTGCTGCGGGGGGAAGGCGACCTGATCGTCGGCGCGAACGAGCCCTACGCAATCACCGACGACAGCGACTACAGCGTGCCCACCCACGCTGCCCGGCGCGGCCTGCTGCATGTCGAGATCGAAATCCGACAGGATTTGATCGCCGACCCCTTGGGGCAGAAGGCCTGGGCCGAACGGTTTGCGCGGTTATTGGCGGCGGCAGACCGGGCGCTGCCTGTCTGATGCCTCACTCTCGCGGCAAAATCCCTACCCGGACGCCAAAATCGAACAGAACCTGCGCCTTCCAGCTCGCCAGCATCATCGCCGCAAGACTGACCATGCCAACGATCGGGCGCACCTTCAGCGCCTCCTCCATCGGCATGACCGCGCCCATCCACAAATAGGCAATCGCCTTCAAAACGAAATAAGCGGCCCAGAGCAAGGTGAACAACTTGAAAAACCGGCGGATGTCCGCCCCATCCTCGAACGCGTCGCCGTGCTGCTGTTCGACCAGTCCCTGGATCATCGATTTCTCGCCCCGCGCCCCCCATGCCAGCACGCCGGCGATCACAAGACTGGTGATCACATCTTCGTATTTCAGCATGAACGGCGTTTCCGCCCACAGATCGACCGCCCCGAACGCGACCGTCAGCACCCCGGACAGCACGTAGAGCTTGGTGATCGGCATCCCCCGCCAGTACCGAAACGCCGCATCCCCCAGCAGCAGCGCGACACCGACCGCGATGGCGATTTTCAGATCGACCGTCCACATCAGCCCCCAGAAGATCGCCAGCGGTCCGAGTTCAAGAAGTGCCGGAACGAAACGTTTCACCGTGCGGAAAATCCCTTGAACGCGCCGGGGATTTTCTGCACCGCCTCGATCACGCCCCGCCGCGTCGCCGCACTGGTGCCGGGCGCGAAATCGATCGACACCGTATCCACGATCCCGCCGTACCGGCGCGCGATCGCCTCGGCCAGCCCGTCATAGGTCGCCCGCGCCACGAACAGGTCCAGCACATCATCGGAAATCTCGGCCGCCATCTGGCTCCAGGCGCCCTGTTTGGACATCGCCGTCAGCTTCACGCCGAGGTCGCTCAGCCCGTGCAAATCGAACACCGGCCGGTAAGCGGGGGTGGAGCCGTAAAAGGCCACGCGGTAGCGCACCTTCTCCGCCGCTGCCCGCACCGAGGCCTCGTCCGGCCCCGTAGCGATGAACCCACCGCCAGTGACCTCGAAATTTTCCCAGCTCTTGCCTTGTGCCGCCAGTTCCGCGTCCAGCAGCGGCCGCACGACCTCTTCCAGATACCGCCGCGTCGCGAAACTGTGCAGCCGCACGCTGTCGGCGACCTTGGCTGCGGTTTTCAGCATCAACGGACCGACGGCGGCCATCGCGACGGGCGGCAGCGGCAGCCCCTGCGCGGGCGGTGAAAACTCCGGCGTCATCAATGAGAAATTGTAATATTTCCCGGTGTACGACAATTTCTCCCCATGTTCCCAACAACGGAAAATCGCCCGCAGCGATTCCACGTACTCCCCCAGTCGGGCCGCGGGAGCGACCCACGGCGTGCTGAACCGGCGCTCGTTATGCGCCTTCACCTGGCTGCCCAGCCCCACCACGAAGCGTCCCTTGGAATGCCGATGCAGATCCCATGCCTGGTTGGCAACGATCATCGGGCTGCGCGGAAACGCGATCGCCACCGACGTCACCAGCTGCACCCGTTCGGTCGCCAGCGCGGCGAAGGCCAGCGGCGCAAAGGGGTCGTATTTCAACTCGTTGCTTTGAACCGAATCGAACCCGTCTTCCTCCGCCTGCCGCGCGGCCGGGCCGCACAGGGACCAATCCTGGCTGGGCAGACTCATGGATACGCGCATCGTGCTTCCTCCGTTCTCACGCCGGTATTTGCCCCGGCCACGCCTGTCCCGTAAAGCGTCGGGAAACAGGAGTGCGGTTCATGGGCAGTCTTTCGGGGAAAGTCATCATCGTCACCGGCGCCAGCCGGGGCATCGGCGAAGCGGCATCGCTGGCGCTGGCCAAGGAGGGCGCGACCATCATGTGTGCCGCCCGCGACGGCAAGCGGGCAGGGGAGGTCGCCCAGGCGATCGTGGCCGCCGGGGGCGTCGCTTCGGCCCGAGCCTGCGACGTCTCGGAATACGCGGCGTGTGAGGCGCTGGTCGCCGAAACGGTTGGCCGCTTCGGCCGGCTGGACGTGCTGGTGAACAATGCCGGGGTGATCGAACCCATCGCATCCGTCGCCGAAAGCGACCCCGCGCAATGGGCGCGCAACATCGAAATCAATCTGACCGGTGCGTATTATGGCATCCGCGCTGTTCTGCCGCACATGCTGGCCCACGGCGGGGGCACGATCGTCAACCTCTCCTCCGGTGCCGCGGTCCGCCCGCTGGAGGGCTGGAGCGCCTACTGCACCGGCAAAGCCGGCGTCCACATGCTGACCCGCGCCGTGGCCTTGGAAAATGCCGACAAGGGCATCCGGATTTTCGGCTTCCAGCCTGGCACGACCGATACCGACATGCAGGTCACCATCCGCGCCTCGGGCGTCAATCAGATCAGCCAAATCCCCCGCGAGAACCTCTACCCCGTCGCGCAACCCGCCACTGCCATCGTGTATCTGTGCACGCCGGCCGCCGACGATCTGTCGGGCGGCGAAGTTAACCTCCGTGACGACGCCTTCCGCGCCCGTATCGGGCTGAGCTGATGCCCGGCCCGCTGGACGGCGTCAGGGTCGTCGAAATCGGCCAGGCCCTGGCTGGCCCGCTGGCCGGGGTCATCCTGTCCGACCTCGGCGCCGACGTCATCAAAGTCGAAAAGCCGGATGGCGGGGACGATGCCCGCCTCTGGGGCCCGCCCTTCGTCGACGGCGATTCCATCAGCTTCCACACCAACAACCGCGGCAAGCGTTCGGTGACTCTGGACATCAAGGACCCCGTCGATGTCGAGAAGCTGAAGGCTTTGACCGCGCATGCCGACATCCTGATCCAGAACCTGCGCCCCGGCATCGTCGAGGCCTGTGGCATCGGTCCCGATGTCATGACCGCGATCAACCCGGGGCTGATCTACTGTTCGATCTGGGCCTTCGGTTCGACCGGCCCGCTGAAGATGGCACCCGGATTTGACCCGCTTTTGCAATGCTACGGCGCGGTCGTGTCGCTGACCGGCCGGCCGGAAGACCCGCCCACCTTCTGCGCCCCCGCGATCAACGACACCGCCACCGGCATGTGGTGCGTGATCGGCGCACTCGCGGCACTCAAACAACGCGAGACGACCGGGCGCGGCTGCGTGGTGGACGCCTCGCTGTTCGAAACCGCGGTGGCCTGGGTGCAGGGCCCGCTGAACCAGTACAACCACACCGGTGTCGTCCCGAAACGGCATGGCGCGGCCAGCGCGACCCTCGCCCCTTATCAAATCTTCGAAACCGCCGATCGCCCGCTGTGCATCGCCGCCGGCAACGATCGGCTCTTCGTCAAACTGGCGAGGGCGCTCGACCATCCGGAATGGACGACCGACGAACGCTTCTCCGACGGCCGTCGCCGGTCGGCCAACCGCGAAGTCCTCGCTGCCACGCTGCAACCGGTGCTGCTCACGAAAACCCGCGTCGAATGGCTGGGCATCATCGGGGAGGCCGGCGTGCCCGTCGCTCCGGTCAACGACATCGCCGAACTCGCGGCCACGGAACAGTTGCAGTCGCTTGACCTGATGCTGACCTTGCCCGACAGCGGCTTGAAGATCGTTGGCCTGCCGATCAGCTTCGACGGCCAGCGCCCGCGGCCGACCGGCGATTCACCGAAACTGGGCGAACACACCGCCGAAATCTTTGGCTGACCGCTCGGGGCGCGGCATGCTAGTGCCGAACCCCGTCGCATGACCGCAGGAATAAACCGATGACCGACAGCCCCCTCGACCGCGCGCGTTCCTATCAGGCCGAACTCGCCGCGATCCGCCAGGATATCCACGCCCATCCCGAACTGGGGCTGGAAGAACATCGCACCGCCGAAATCGTCGCCCAGAAACTGGCGGAATGGGGGATCGAGGTTCATCGCGGCATCGGCGTCACCGGCGTCGTCGGCGTGCTGCGCAACGGCAACGGTCAGGCCTCGATCGGCCTGCGCGCCGACATGGATGCGCTGCCGGTCACCGAAATCACCGATGTGCCCTATGCCAGCACCAACCCCGGCCGCATGCACGCCTGCGGCCACGACGGCCACACCACCATGCTGCTCGGCGCCGCCAAGTACCTGGCGGAAACCCGCAACTTCAACGGCACGGTGAACTTCATCTTCCAGCCGGCCGAGGAAGGCGTCGGCGGCGCCCTCGCGATGCTCAATGACGGATTGTTCGAGCGCTTCCCCTGCGATGCCGTCTACGGCATGCACAACCGTCCGGGCATGCCGGTCGGTCAATTCGCCCTGGGCACCGGTGCGCGTTCAGCCGGCGGCGCGTTCTTCGACATCGAAATCACCGGCAAGGGGGCACACGGTGCTCGACCGGAACAAAGCATCGACCCCGTCCTGGTCGCCTGCCATATCGGCACCGCCCTGCAATCCATCGTGTCGCGCAACATCTCGCCCAATGATACCGGCGTGTTGAGCGTCACGAGAATCCTCAGCGGCGACGCCTACAACGTCATCCCGCAAAGCGCTTCCATGTCCGGTACCGTCCGCACCATGAAGCGCGAGACCATGACGCAGATCGAAACCAACATGCGCCGTATGGTCGAAGCCGTCGCCACCGGCTTCGGCGCCACCGCCACGCTGGATTTCCGCGTGATCTTCGCCCCCATGGTCGCCGCCGACGACGAAGCCCTGCTGATGGGCGACGTGGCCGCCGAGCTGGTCGGAGAAGACAAAGTCCGCCGCGACGCCCCCGCGGGCATGGGGTCGGAAGATTTCAGTTTCATGATGGAAAAAGTCCCCGGCGCGCATATTGGTATCGGTAACGGACCGAGCGCGGCGTTACACAACCATCTGTATAATTTCAATGATGAAGCGATACCGTTCGGCGTTGCGCTGTGGGCGCGGATCGCCGAACGGAAGATGCCGAAGGGGACTGAGGCGTAGAGCGTGATCGCCAAAGGTGGAACCACACGGCGGCGTGAATCACGCGATCAAACAAAGGCTTATAGACCACGACAGGGTCAGCTTGACCCTGTCGTGGTCTAGGCTTCAGTACCCAGCCAAAATCGCGTCCGCCATCTTTTCCGCCGTCATCCACACCGGGAAATTGGTATTCGCACTCGGCACAACCGGAAAAACCGACGCGTCCACCACGCGCAGCCCGTCCACCCCGCGCACCCGCCCGGCATTGTTTGTCACCGCCATTGGGTCGTCGTCCGCCCCCATCCGGCACGTACACGACGCATGCCAAACCCCCACCGACGCCTTGCGCGCGAACTGCTCCAGCGCGTCGTCGTCGGTCAGCACGTCCTGTAGCGTCACGCCTTCCATCACCAGCGTGCGCATCAGGTACTTCCGCAACGCCGCCGGACCGTCCAACAGCCGTCCCAGTACATCGGTGATGAACTTGTTCTTCTTGCTGTGCAGCCCGACCTGCCGCACCTTGTCGCTGTAGCTCGCCGGGAACGGATCGTCCGTGACCGCCTGCATCGTCGGCGTCAGATGCATCGCCGCGAACCGCCGGATCCCGCTCATCATCCGTTCAAGGTCGCGCTGATCCGACAGCAGATTGAAATCCACTGACGGCTCCTCATTCGGATTGGCCGACCGCAGCTTGACCTCCCCCGTTTCGGAGTAGGTTTTGTAAACCGTCACGATAAACGATCCGATCTGCTCGCCCACCCGATGCCAGGACGTCTTGTTGGTCACCACCGTCATCATGTCGCCCGCCGGGATGCCCGGCAGGTTCGACGAATAACGCAGCGAAACATAGATGTGCCGGCGCGAGTAATCCTGCACGATCCGGGCATGCGGTTTAAGGAACGCCGCCACCGCCGCCGCCGGATGATCCTGCAGCCGCTGGCCAACACCGGGCAGCCCCACCCGCACGTCGATACCGAGGTCGCGTAGATGCCCAGCCGGACCGATCCCCGCCCGCATCAGATGCGCCGGCGAATGTATCGCGCCCGAGGACAGGATAATCTCCTTCGCTCGGAACTCTTGCGGCCGCCCCTCGACCGAGGCCTTTACGCCGACGCAGGTCAGACCGTCGAAGATCAGGCTCGTCACCGTCGTCCCGGTCGAAATCGTGAGATTTTCCCGCAGCCGCGTGCCCGGGTCCAGATACCCAATGGCGGCGGAAACCCGACGCTCGTAAGCATTCGAAATGGTGATCGGGAAATATCCGTCCTTCCAATCCCCGTTCTGGTCCTGGATATACTCCCAGCCCGCCTCCTTGAACGCCTGCGCGACGGCCTTGGCATGTTCCGGCCACAGATCGGGGAAAATACGGCGCACCGGGATGCGCCCCTCGCGCCCGTGATACGGACCCTCGAAATCCATATCCCGCTCGACCTTCTTGAAATACGGCAGCACCGCATCCCAGTTCCAGCCTTTGGCGCCGCGCGCGTCCCATTCCTCGTAGTCCGTTGGCGCCCCGCGATTGGCCAACTGCCCGTTGATCGACGATCCCCCGCCGAGAATCCGAGCCTGCTCATACGTGCGGAGCGGGGGACGTTCCTCCTCGGGATTGTTGTGGGAGATGACTTCCGTCGTCACCTTCAGCTTGTTCCAGGTGTAGTTCGGATTCAGATACGCCGTGCCCGGATACGAATCCAACACCGCCGCCGGCACCTTGCCGTGCGGCGTATCTTGCCCCGCTTCCAGCAGCAGCACCTTGTTGGTGCTGCGCGCCGACAACCGGTTCGCCAGCACCGAGCCGGCGGAGCCGCCGCCGACGATGATGTAATCGTAGATCATGAGCGTGTCTCGGTGTGAAAGGTCTTCGAAACGATCTTCCAGCCGTCGTCCAGCTTTACGAAGGTCAGGTAATCGGTAAAATACCGCGGCGGAATCTGGCAGTTCACCTTCACGAACGCTGTCGCTGGCCCGGAACGGTCGATCTGCACCACCCAATCCCGGCGCGGCAGGTCGCGGCTGACGGCCGAGGGCCGGCCCTTCACCAGTTCGAACCATTGCGCCCGCGGCAGATCGTCCAGTTTGCCGTCCGTCACGCTGAACAGATGCGACACTTCATGGAACACACTGCCAAGCTTCGCCGTATCGCCCTCGTACAAGCCATCGAAATAGGTTTGTACGGCCTGTTCCAGATCGTTCAGATCGCTTGCCATCGTTCTCTCCTGTTGTTCAATCGATCCAGGCGCCACCGTTCACGTCCAGGATTTCCCCCGTCGTGAAGCTGGCCTGCTCGCCTGCCAGATAGGTCACGGCGTCCGCGACCTCATCGCCGCGGCCCAACCGGCCCACCGGCAGCAACGCCTTGAAGCTGTCCGGCAAATTCGTGGTCATCGCCGAGGCAATCGGCCCCGGTGCGACGCAGTTCACCGTGATCCCATCCGCCGCCAGTTCCTTCGCCAGGTACAGCGTCATCGCATGCACGCCCGCCTTCGCCGATCCGTACGCCACATTCCCCGCCCGTTCCTGATCCGCTCGGTTGATCCAAGGCCGGGGATTGCCGCCGTTCTTCGCCAGCAGCGAGCCGATATTGATGATCCGCCCGTACCCCGCCTTGCGCATCGCCGGAATGACCGCCTGGCAGGAGAAGAATACGCCTTTCATGTTGACTGCGACGACCCGGTCCCATTCGGCCTCGGCCAGGGTTTCGGCATTGCCGACCGACACGACCCCGGCGACGGTCACCAGAATATCCACCTTGCCGAAGGTCGCGACCGTCCGGTCCACCATGTCCACCAAGGCGAGGCGGTCGGTGACGTCCACGGTCAGGTCCAGCACGCGGCGTCCGCCGGCCGAGACCTCCGCCGCCACAGCCGCACAGCCGCGCCGTCCCGCGAGGCACAGATCGGCCCCTTCGGCGGCGAACCGCCGAGCAATCGCGCCGCCAATGCCCCCGGCCGCGCCGGTGATGATGGCGACCCTTCCGGCCAGCCGCATGGTTGTTTCCTCCGTTCGTTTACGGGGACGATGCCTCCGCCGAGCCGTCGGGTCCATAGCTGGCTTGACCATTACGCACCGCGAAACGCGACTAAGGCAACGCCCGTAACGTTGACTCGTGGCCCGACCCAATATCGTCTGCCGGCATCCGCCGCCGCGGCCCAGACGCCAAACCAGGAGATCGTGATGGCATTGACGCGCAGTTTCCGGGAAACCGTCGTGCGACACGTGAAGGAGGATCCGGCGTTCCGGGCCGCTCTGATCGAAGAGGCCTACCGCAACATCCTCGATGGCGACCGCCCGACCGCATTGGGCCAGATGCGCGCTGTGGTCAACGCGACCATCGGGTTCGATGCGCTCGCTGGACGGACGGGCGTGCGGAAAACCAGCTTGATGCGGATGTTGAGCGCCAACGGCAACCCACGGGCAGAGAATCTCCTGGCGATCCTGAAGGCGATCGGCGAGAGCACGGGCGTTCGCGTGACCGTGCACGCGGAGGCTTTGTCCGTGGCGTAAGGCAGCGGCCCGTAATGTTAATTCGTGGCCCGACCTACATCGTCATGCCGGCGAATGCCGGTATCCACGATTTTTCAAGCTCCGGGCACCGAAATGCGTGGATATCGGCATTCGCCGGCATGACGCGGGTCGGACGCCGACATCGACCGACTGATCAAGCAGGCCCAGCATCAGGTTGCGGCGCTCGGCAAAGGCGGCAACGCTTCTCCGCCTCAAGCGGCAAACCGGTTCTCCCCCAGGTCGCGGGCCTGACCGAGTGCGACGAGGGTGCGGAGCATTTTGGGCAGGCGGTCGCCGCGGGGGGCGCCTTTGAAGCGGCGGGCGATGTCGCGGGCGGTGATCGGGCCTTGGCGCAAAGCGGCGCGGAGGGCGACGAACTGGGCCGGTTCCTCTTTCGGCCAGCGGGCTGCGTCGGGGATGGGGGCTTCGGCGTCCACGTCCATCGTTTGTTGCCGCGCCGTGGGGCGGGCTTCCTCCGGCGCCTGGAATTCGGGGCGGAGCCAGCGGATCAGGCCGGCGGCTTCCTCTTTGACCCGTTCGGCGTTCAGGCGCACGACGCGGGCGACTATTTCGGATTCGGACAGGTCGCGCGGCCAGCCGTAGGCGTCGGCGACAGCGGCATCCAGGCGGTCGTGCAGTTCCCGCAGGATGGTGACCTGACCGGCGTCGTGGATGTCCTTTTCGGCGGGGGACAGGGGCGTGCCGGCGCGGATGGCGGTCAGGACGTTGTAGAGGGCGGTAAGCGTCAGATGCGGGTGCGCGGCGAGGCGGGCTTTGCGGTGGGCGTCGAGTTCCTCGGCGATGGCCGCGATGGTGGCGCGTTGTTGCGGG
>CAIRCM010000136.1 GCA_903877125.1 uncultured Acetobacteraceae bacterium
AGCCGTTCCGCCAGGCGGCGAAAAAGCCGCGCTGGCAGGGGCGGAGGGTCTCGAACTCTCAACCTCCGGTTTTGGAGACCGGCGCTCTAGCCAATTGAGCTACGCCCCTACACGGCAGGACGCGTAAAAAGGACGGACGGGCTCAGATGTCAAGAGCCGTGTTGTCAAACGGCTTCCAACGGCGCGTGCAGACGGGTTCCCTCACAGATGATCCCACCGCGATCGCCGATGGTCACGCTGCCCCAGCGTTCGGCGTAACCCGCCGGCAGCGGCCGCGCCCCGGGCGCGGCGAGCCACAGGCGCAGCAGGTGCCGTTTGCGATCCGGTTCCGGCCAGTCCACGAACGCGGTGCGGTCGTGCAGCGTGGTGTGGTTGTGAACCAGCTGGATGTCCCCGGGCTGGAGCTGCATGTCCAGCCGCAGGGTCGTGTCTTCCGCCAGCCGATCGAAACAGTCCAATGCGGCGATGTCCTGATCGGTGAGGCGCGGGGCCTCGGGGAAGCGCTGCGACGACCGCACGTAATGCGGCGCGTACAGCGCCGACAGATACCCCTCGTAGTCGTTATAGATCGGCAGCTCGAACCACGGCTTCTTGCCGAACGGCACTTCCCCCCGGCGATCCGTGGGCATGGGCTGGAACAGGCGGTGTACCAGATCGGGATGCCGTTCGGCCATGGCGTTGTAGACGGACATGGAGCTGGTGAGCGACGACAACCCGCCCGATTGCGCGGTCTTCAGGCAGAGCAGCCCGACGATGTCGCACGAATCGGTGTGGAAATTCTGCCGCTCGGTCGTCTGATAGATGCGGACATTCGGATCGGTTGTGGCGAGACCCATGTCCCGGACATGCCCCAGCACATGGCCCTTGGCATTCTGCGACCGGGCGTGACCGAAATACGTGCCGATGCCCCAATAGGCCATGGCGCTGTCTTCGATCGGGCGATCCGTCACCGGCAGCCCGCGCAGCACCACGAAGCCGCGCCCGTTCAGGATCTCATGGCGCAGCCCATCCAGGACCGGGCCGAGTTTTGGCAACGGGAAATCGGCGCGGGTGACGCGGGCGATATCCTGACCCCGAACGGTGGCCATCGCGGCCTCGATCTCCTGGATCTCGGCGGCGGAGAGTGTGTAGGTCCAGGTCTCCGGCCGCTGCGCCAGTTCGGCGCCAATCCAGGCGGAGGGGCCGGTGATGAGGGGGCGCGGTGGGGTCATGAGGGGTCCTCCCGGTCAATGGGTGCGACCCTAGACCGATCCGGCGCCGGTTTCCAATCCGCGGCGCCTGACGCATGCTGCCGGCCAACATCACCGCGGGGAGACGCCACCATGCAGAGCAACGGTCCGGCCATTGGCACGTTCATCGCCGCCGCCCGCGCGCGGGCTTTGCCGCCGGAGGTCCTGGACGCCGCGCGCCTGTGCCTGGCGGACTGGATGGGCGTGGCCATCGGCGCGGCGGACGAACCCGCCGGGCGCATCGTGCGCCAGACCGTGGCGCAATGGCGCAGCACCGGCCGCGCCAGCCTGCTGTTCGGTGGCACCGCCGCGGCCCCCTTCGCGGCCCTGGCGAACGGCACGCTGGCCCATTGCCTCGACTTCGATGACACCTATGTCGATGCCGTGACCCATACCAGCGCCCCCGTCTGGGCGGCCACGCTGGCGCTGGGGGAGGAGACGGAGGCCTCCGAAGCCACGATGCTCTCTGCCTTCGTCACCGGCTTCGAGGTCGCCGCCCGCGTCGGCCATGGCCTGGGCCAGGCCGCCACGGCGCGCGGCTGGCACGGCACGGGGGTGTTCGGGCGCATCGGCGCGGCGGCGGCCGCGGCGGCCCTGCTGGGGCTGGATGCGGAGCGGGCGTTGCACGCGGTGGCGCTGGCGGCGACCCAGACCAGCGGGCTGACCGCGTCATTCGGGACCATGGCCAAGCCGTTCCATGCCGGGAAGGCCGCGATGGACGGCGTCCTGTCGGCGCAACTCGCGGCCGGTGGGTTCACCGGCGCGGTCGGCATCCTGGAGCCGGGGGCGGGGCTGGATAACGCGGTGATTCAGGATGGATCGCTGGCGATCACGCCGATCGCATTCTCCGACTGGAGGATCCTGCGCAACAGCTTCAAGCCCTATGCGGCGTGCCATCTGATCCATCCCTCGATCGACGCGGCCAAGGTGCTGCTGGCGGAGGGGTTGGACCTGGGCGCTGTGCGGTCGGTGCGCGCCGATGTCGGGGCGCTGGCGGTCAAGGTGACCGGCGGCGGCGATGGGCACCCGGCTACGCCTTTGGCGGGAAAATTCGATCTGCGCTACTGCGTGGCGCTGGCGCTGCACGGGCGCGACGCCTCGGCGGCCGATTTCCGGGAGCCCTGGACGCTGGAGCCGGCCATTGCCGCCACGGCGTCCAAGATCGACGTGCGCCACGATCCGCAGATGGGCTTCGCCTGTGCCACCATGGCGATCGAGACCGCCGCCGGGGCGGTGTCGGCGTTTGTGCCGGTGGCGAAGGGCCATCCGGGCAACCCGATGTCGTGGGACGACATGGACCGCAAGTTCGGCGGGCTGGTGGCCCCGGCTTTGCAGAACCGGACCGGGGCGATGCTGGGCCACCTGCGCCGGTTTGGTGATGGCGGGGCGTTGGCGGAGGTGCGGGGGATGCTGGCGTCGCTGGCGGGGTAAACAAAACGGCCCCGGACTCGCGCCCGGGGCCGTCTGTTCGTCCGCCGGAGCGGGCGAAGCTTACTTCAGCATCCCGGCCAAAATCGCCAGCAGCAGCAGCGCCACGATGTTGGTGATCTTGATCATCGGGTTCACCGCCGGGCCGGCGGTGTCCTTGTACGGGTCGCCGACGGTGTCGCCGGTTACCGCCGCCTTGTGCGCGTCGGAGCCCTTGCCGCCATGGTTGCCCTCTTCGATGTACTTCTTCGCGTTATCCCACGCACCGCCACCGGAGGTCATGGAGATCGCGACGAACAGCCCCGTCACGATCGTGCCCAGCAGCATCGCGCCCAAGGACGCGAACGCCGCTGCCCGGCCAGCCACCAGATCGATCAGGATCCACAGCGCGATCGGCGCGCCGATCGGCAGCAGCGACGGCAGCAGCTTCTCTTTGATCGCGGCCTTGGTCAGCATGTCCACGGCCTTGCCGTATTCCGGCTGGGCGGTCCCGGCCATGATGCGCGGGATCTCCCGGAACTGACGGCGGACTTCCACCACCACCGAACCGGCCGCGCGTCCCACCGCCGTCATGCCCATCGCCGCGAACAGATACGGCAGCAGGCCGCCGATGATCAACCCGACCACGACATACGGGTTCTGCAGCGTGAAATCGACGTTCAGCGTCGGGAAGTAGTGCTTCAGATCGACGGTATAAGCCGCGAACAGCACCAGCGAGGCCAGACCGGCCGACCCGATCGCATAGCCCTTGGTCACCGCCTTCGTGGTGTTGCCCACCGCGTCCAGCGCGTCGGTCGTCACACGCACTTCCTTCGGCAGATCGGCCATCTCCGCGATGCCGCCCGCGTTGTCCGTCACCGGGCCGTACGCATCCAACGCCACGATCATGCCCGCCAGCGACAGCATCGTCGTCGCCGCGATCGCGATGCCGAACAGGCCAGCCTGCATGAACGCCACGATGATGCCGATGCAGATCACCACAACCGGCAGCGCCGTCGATTCCATCGAGATCGCCAGACCCTGGATCACGTTCGTGCCGTGACCGGTGGTCGAGCTCTGCGCGATCGACCGCACCGGCCGATACTCGGTCGCGGTGTAGTATTCGGTGATCCAAACCAAAAGACCGGTCACCGCCAGCCCGACCAGACCGCAGATGAACAGCTTCATGCCGGTCGTCGTGCCGTCGATGGTGCCGAAGCCCACGAACCATTGAATGATCCCGGCGACGCCGACCACCGACAGAATGCCGGTCACGATCAGACCCTTGTACAGCGCCTTCATGATCCCGTTATCGGCGCCCAGCTTCACGAAGTAGGTGCCCACGATCGAGGTCAGGATGCACACCCCGCAAATCCCGAGCGGGAGCATCAGCAACGAAGCCTGCGCCGCGCCGGTGAAGGTGATCGCCGCCAGCAGCATGGTGGCGACGATGGTCACCGCATAGGTCTCGAACAGGTCAGCGGCCATACCGGCGCAGTCACCGACGTTGTCGCCCACGTTGTCGGCGATCACGGCGGGGTTGCGGGGGTCATCCTCGGGAATGCCGGCTTCGACCTTGCCCACCAGGTCCGCGCCCACGTCCGCGCCCTTGGTGAAGATACCGCCGCCGAGACGGGCGAAGATGGAGATCAACGACCCGCCCAGGCCCAACGCCACCAGGGCTTCCATCGTCGGCCGCATGTCCGCACCGGCGGCCAGACCGGCCTTGAGGATGAAGAAGTAACCCGCGACGCCCAGCAGGCCCAGACCGACCACGAGCAGACCGGTGATCGCGCCCGCCTTGAACGCGATGTCCAGACCCGCGGCCAGACCCTGCCGCGACGCCTGCGCCGTGCGCACATTCGCGCGCACCGACACGTTCATGCCGACATAGCCGGCAGCCGCGGACAGCAGCGCACCGATCGCGAAGCCGATCGCGGTTTTCACGCCGAGGAGCAGCAGCAACACGACGGCGAGGACCACACCGACCATGCCGATCGTGGTATATTGGCGGTTCAGGTAAGCGCGGGCGCCTTCCTGCACGGCGGCGGCGATTTCCTGCATGCGGGCATTGCCGGCGTCCGCCGCCAAAACCTGCTTCGCAGTGATAAGGCCATAGATCAACGCCAGCACACCGCAGGCGATGATCGCGATTTGGGCCGATTGCATCCGAGGTTTTCCTCTTATCGAATCAGTTATGGCAGCCAAGGCGGCGGGCGCGCACGCGCGCATCCGCCCCGGCCAGGGTGGAAGTGGCCGGGCGTATGCCAGAACAGTGAACCAGACGCAAATACCACGCTTGCGCGCCGCCGCCGGGAAGGCCAAATTCCCCGGCACGGTGCGCCTGTAGCTCAATTGGTTAGAGCTGGCGGCTCATAACCGCTCGGTTGTAGGTTCGAGTCCTACCGGGCGCACCAAAACTTTTCGTAACCCATACTGAAACGGCCGCGTCCGCGCCGCCCGCTCCCGCGGATAGCCGAGGGACACTTCCTCGTGCCGGACCCCGTCATATGCCTCGGTGAGCGGAATATGCAGATGCCCGTACACCGACACCACGCAGCGATACCGCGTGTGCCAATCGGCGGTCGCCCGCGTGCCGCACCAAAGGCTGAACACCGGATGCCGCAGCCGCCGCAACGGCCCCGGATGCAGCGGCCAATGCGCGATCAGCACCGTCCGTGCACCCGCCGGAATCGCGTCCAGCCGCGCCTGCGTGATCCGCAGCCGCGCGGCGCACCACGATTCCCGGTCCGGATACGGTGCCGGATTGAGGAAATGCTCGTCGGTGCAAACCACCCGTTCGGCATACGCCCGACTCATGGTGTCACGCTTGGATTCGTGATCAGGCCGGAGGGAGTAGTCGTACAGCACGAACAGCGGTGCGACGACGATATCGCCCGCCGGATCGGGCCAGAGTGGATAAGGATCCTCGGGCGTCAGCACATCGATCCGCCGGCAGGCTTCCACCAGATGCTCGTAGCGCGCGACCCCGCACAGGGTCGGGTCGCCCCGCGACCAAAGGTCATGATTGCCCGGTGCCCACAACACTTTGTCGAAGCGCGCACGCATCAGGGCCAGAAAATCCACCAGATGGCCGCGGTTGTGCGACACGTCGCCCGCCACGATCAACCAATCGTCGGGCGAGTCCGGGCGCAGCGCCTCAGCGATCGAGCGGTTCGCGGGGTGGTTCAAATGCAGGTCGCTGATCGCGAACAGGGTGGTCACTGACGCCTCCTGCCCGCTGCGCTAGCATGGACTCCCCGCTCGTGCATCCCATCCAGGAATCCCGCGTGACGATCCTCCCCAGCCCGCAACAGCTCCGCTACCTCGTGGCCCTCGCCGAGACCCGGCATTTCGGCCGCGCCGCCCTCGCTTGTTCGGTGACCCAATCCACGCTGTCGGCCGGGTTGCTCGCGCTCGAACGCCAGCTCGACGCGCCCATCCTGGACCGTGGCGCCGGCCGGCACGTCGTGTTCACCCCCCTTGGCCTGGAACTGGTCGACCGCGCCCGCACCGCCCTCGCCGCCCTCGAAGCCGTCAGCGAGGCGGCCGACGCCGCTCGGGAACCACTCTCCGGCCCATTGCGCTTCGGTGTGATCCCCTCCATCGGGCCGTTCCTGCTGCCGCGCCTGATGCCGGCTTTACGCACGGCATTTCCCCGGCTGCGGCTTTATTTGCGGGAGGATACGACCGCCCGTCTGGTCGACCGTCTCGCCGCCAATCGCCTGGACCTGCTGCTGCTGGCGCTGCCCTGCGACTGCGGCGGTGCCGATGCGCTTCAAGTCGCGCGGGACAATTTCATCGTCGCTCTCCCCCCCGATCACCGGCTGGCGCAGGAGGACACCGTGCCCGTCAGCGCGCTGGCGACGGAGCGGCTGCTGCTGCTGGAGGACGGGCACTGCCTGCGCGACCAGGCGCTCGCGGTGTGCGGCCTCTTGGCCGGAGAGCGCGGGGATCAGGACGGTTTCGCGGCCACCAGCCTGCACACCCTGGTGCAGATGGTCGCCGGCGGACTGGGAGTGACGCTGCTGCCCCGTCTGGCGGTTGCCGCGGGCATCGCCGAGGGTAGCGGGGTGGTGCTGCGACCGCTGTCCGCCGCGGGGGCGTGGCGGACGCTTGGGCTGGCTTGGCGGCCGAATGCGCCGCGTGCCGCGGATTACCGGGCGCTGGCCGCCCGGCTGGCGGATGTTTGCCGGGAGATGGTGGGGTAGGGGGCCCGTCGGGCGTGCCGTGGCGACCGTGCACGGTGTCGTGTGCGATGTGACGGTATTGACCTGACAATCGGTCGCACCGAAGGAGTTGCCGCCTTCCGCGAGACGCGGCAGGCTCGCTTCTCAGGCCGGTAAACGGAGTCCAAAAGTGAAGCTAGGAATCGTCACAATCCCCCGCCGCATGGCGGAAACCAGCACGACGCCAGTCATCGAACAGGTCGTCTCGATCGCCCAAAACGTCGAAAAGCTCGGCTTCCACGGGCTTTGGGTCACCGACGCCTTCGCCCGCGGTTTCCCCACCCTCGATCCCCTCGTCCTGCTCGGCGTCCTCGCCGGCACCACGAAAACCATCGAGCTCGGCACCTGCGTCGTCCAGTTGCCCCTTCGTCATCCGGTCGAGCACGCCCATCGGGTGCAAACCCTGAACCTGCTGGCCAACGGCCGTCTGCGCTTCGGTGTCGGCAGCGGTTCGACCAAGCACGATTTCGATGCCGTACAGGCCGATTACGAGGCCCGGTTCAAAACCCTGCCCGCCTACCTCGCGGTCATGCAGCGCGTGTGGAACGGAGAGGGTGTCTACGGCCCCCCCATTTCCGTCTGGCCCGGTACCGAAGGCGGGCCGCCCGTCATGCTCGGCGCCTGGCGCAGCCAACGCTGGATCAACCTCGCCGCCCATCATTGCCAGGGCTGGATCGCCTCCGGCATTCATGGATCTTACGAGGACCTCGAACTCGGTATCAAAATGTACCGCGAAGCCGGCGGCAAACGCGTCATCCTCGCCAACGTCTTCACCGAATTCCGCCCCGACACGCCCGTGGGTATTTCCCACCACGTGCCAAAAATCACCCTGCAATGCACCCCGGCCGAGGCAAAGGAGCGCCTGAAACGGTTGGAAGGCATGGGCGTGGACGATGTGCTGTGCGTCGTGCCCGCCGACGACCCTTCGCAGTTGGATACGATCCGCGGCCTGATCTGACCGCACCGCTGGCCAAATCTGCCGGCTTGCGTGGAGTGGGGTCGAACTTGAACACATCGGCAAGGGACGTATTCGCGCGGCGGAGGTTGTTCCGAAGGTGCGGGAGCGGCCCCAGCTCCACCTGACGCCCTGGTATGACAAACAATCGCGGGGACCCGAAGATTCCAGCATCACCATTGGATATTTGCGCTGTCCGCGGCGCCGTCAACGGGACAGGTGCGTCTTCATGGCGGCCGTGAATGAGGAATTCGCATCGGAACCGCGAACACCGCGACACTAAAGTACGTTCAGGATACGTGAAAAAAATTGTCGCAAACTAATCCGACGCGGAGTACGTGCTCGTTCGATAGGGCTTGCCGTTGCGGACGGTTGAAGTGACCCTTCGACCCATTGTGATTGTGTATCTATTCGGCAGCCAACGGCGGAGCCAGGTCAGTACACCCCCGCGAGCGACTGGTAGGCGCGCATCATTGCCCGCGCTGGATCGCCCCCGGCATTCACGGATCTTACGAGGACCTCGACCGCGGCATCAAAATCTACCGCGAAGCCGGCCGCGGTCCCCGTCATCGGCCCATCGTCGATGAGTCAACGTTTCGGGTTGCTGGCATAGGTAGATTCCGAATCTTTCGCTCGGCCCGGCGGCCCGCCATCCTTGCGACAGCAGGGGCCGACCAAACCCCTGAAATTTGGGTCCGAGTTTAAAGCTTTACGAAAATTTCCTCGGGCCGCCTTCGATCCCGGTTTGAATTGCCCGCAACGGGACAAAATAATGTGGCGCGAGGTCTCATGGCGACGATAAAATTAAAGGTGGCAGACGAAAAGCCTCCCAGCCTTCCAAAAGCCCCCACCGGCATCGTGGGCCTCGATGAAATCACCGCCGGTGGTCTTCCCGCCGGGCGGCCCACACTCATCGCCGGGAGCGCGGGGTGCGGCAAGACGATGCTGGCAATGGAGTTCCTTGTGCGCGGCGCGACGGAGTTCAGCGAGCCTGGCGTATTCATGATGTTCGAAGAAAACGCCGACGAACTCATCGCCAACGTCCGCTCGCTCGGATTCGACCTCGATGACCTCGTGACACGGAAGATGATCGCGCTCGATCATGTGCACATCGAGCGAAGCGACATCGAAGAAACCGGCGCCTACGACCTCGAAGGCCTGTTTATCCGCCTCGGCCATGCAATCGATTCCATCGGCGCGAAACGCCTGGTCCTGGACACCGTCGAGGCGCTGTTCGCCGGCCTGCCGAATGAGGCCATCCTGCGGTCCGAACTGCGTCGTCTGTTCCGCTGGTTGAAGGATCGCGGCATCACCGCCATCATCACCGGAGAAAAGGGGGATGGAACCGCGATCACCCGCCACGGACTGGAAGAATATGTCGCCGACTGCGTGATCGTCCTGGATCAGCGCGTGCGGGACCAGATCTCCACCCGGCGGTTGAGGGTGCTGAAATATCGCGGCACGGCGCATGGAACGAACGAATACCCGTTCATGATTGGAACGAGCGGATTTTCCGTGCTGCCGGTGACATCGTTGCAACTCGATCATCGCGTGTCGCAGCAGCGGGTGTCTACAGGGGTGCAGCGTCTCGACGAAATGCTCGGCGGACAGGGAGTGTTTCGAGGCAGCAGCGTGCTGATTTCCGGCTCGCCCGGTACCGGCAAAAGCAGCATTGCCGCGAAATTCCTCGAAACCGCCTGCCAGCGCGGGGACCGGGCGGCGTATTTCGCCTACGAGGAATCCAAGGCACAGATCGTACGCAACATGCGCTCCATCGGCATCGACCTGGAACCCTGGATCGACAAGGGGCTGCTGGAAATTCACGCCTCGCGCCCCACGCATCTGGGACATGAACAGCACCTGGTGGTCATGCACGATCTGGTGCGAGTGTTCAAACCGGCCGTGGTCGCGGTCGATCCGATCAGCAACCTGTTCATGGCGCACGACGATGCGGAGGTGAAACCGACACTGATGCGGCTGATCGACTGGCTCAAGACAGAACAAATCACCGCGGTCCTGACTAGTCTGACCAGCGGCGGCGCATCGCCGTCGGAACTGGACGATCCCCTTGTCGGTGTTTCCTCCCTGATGGATACGTGGTTGCTGCTTCGTAATTCCGAAATCGCGGGGGAGCGTAACCGCACGATCTTCGTGCGGAAATCGCGCGGAATGGCGCATTCCAATCAGGTCCGCGAATTCGTTTTAAGCGACAAGGGCATCGATCTCGTGGATGTCTATGTCGGTCGAGATCGCGTACTGACCGGAAGCGCGCGCATGGCGCAGGAAGCGCAGGAACGGGCCGCCGCCACCCTGCACGCCCAGGATCACGAACGCAAATTGAGGCTCCTGGCCAGCAAGCGAAAGGCGATCGAAGCCCAGATCGCCGTGTTGCGAGCCGAAGCCGAGGCCGATGAGGCCGAACTCGATTTCATCGTCGCCGAACAGACATTGCAGAATACGATCGAGAATCGGGATAACGCCGACATAATCCGCCGGCGTGTCGGTATAGCCCGAATGAACGCCATCGCAACGGGCAACCCATGAGTATCGTCCCCGCATTCAAACTGCGCCTTTACATCGCCGGGCACACAGCGAAATCGGTCGCGGCCTTCGCCAATCTGCACCGCATCTGCGAAACGCATCTCGCCGGCCAGTACACCATCGAAGTAATCGACCTCAGGGAACCGCCGCAACTGGCCGTCGGCGACCAAATTCTTGCCGTTCCCACGCTGGTGCGGTGCCTGTCCGAGCCGATCAAGAAAATCATCGGCGACCTCTCCAACGAGGCACGCGTGCTGGTCGGCCTGGACATCAAACCCTCCACGCAAGCGACGGCATGAAAAATCTGGCGACGATTCTGGCCGAAGGCGACGCGATGCGTGCCTCCGCCCATTATGTCTTGCATCTATATATCGCGGGATCGACGCCTAATTCAGTCCGCGCGCTCGCGAACGTCCGTCAGATCTGCGAGGAATGGCTGGACGGGCGCTACGATCTGGAGGTCCTGGACATCGCCCAAAACCCGGCGCTGGCAGCGCCGGCGCGCATCCTCGCCGCGCCGACGTTGATCCGCCTGGCGCCGCTGCCGATACGCTGCTTCATCGGCGACATGTCGCGAAGGGACAGCATGCTGGTCAGTCTGGGGTTGCGCCCCCTGGTCGCGTGGTCCGCATGAAACCGAAGCGCCTCACCAAAGCGGCGATATTCCTGGAAAACCAGGACCTTCGTGCACGATTGGACGATGTGGAGGAAATGCTGCGCGCGATCGGCCGGGGAGAGGCGGATGCGCTGGTGATCGAGAATGGCGCCGGCCCGAAGGTCTATACCATCGAAGGGGATGAGGCCGAAGCGAACCGGTTCCGTAGCGATATGCTTGCGATGGTCAGCGATGCCATCGTCGCCGTGGACGACAACGAGCGCATAATTTACGTCAATGCGGCCGCGGAGCGGCTGTACGGGTTTCCGGCATCGTCGGCACTCGGGCGGAAGTTGGCGGAAATCCGCACCTCGCACTGGCCAAGCCCCGAAGCCAGAGAAGCGGCTGTTGCAATGTTCAGGGACCGTGGAGAATGGCATGGGGATCATGTCCATATCCTGAACGACGGCCGTATTATCGATATCGAATCAAGCAGCACAAAATTGCGAAACGGATACGGAGGCTTGGGTGGCCGGTTGTCGGTCATGCGCGACGTCAGCGCGCGTAAGAAGCATGAAACGCAGGTGGCGATCTCCGAGACACGCTACCGCCGGCTGTTCGAATCGGCCCACGACGGCATTCTGATTCTCAACCCCGGAACGCGCAAAATCGTCGATGCCAACCCCTTCATGACCCAAATGCTGGGCTATTCGCATGCCGAACTGGTGGGTAGAGAATTGTTCGAGATCGGCCTGCTGAAGGACGAATCCGCCAGTCAGGAAATGTTCCAAAAACTGCGGGCAACGCGGGCGGTGCGGTATGACAACCTGCCGCTGGAAACCCGCGCCGGACAGCATCAGGATGTCGAAGTCGTAGCTAATCTCTACGACGAAAGTGGTGATCCGGTCATTCAATGTAACATCCGCGACATCACCGAACGCCGCCGTGCCGAAGAACACGTGAAACTGCTGATGGCCGAGGTCAATCATCGGGCGAAAAACCTGCTCGCCGTGGTGCAGGCCTTCGCGCATCAGACCGCGAAATACGGCGATCCCGCGAACTTCACCGAACAGTTGTCCGATCGGATCGACGGTCTGGCCGCCGGCCAGGATTTGCTGGTGCGAAACCATTGGATGGGCGTGGACGTCGCCGATCTTGTCGAGGTGCAGTTGGCCCATTTCAAGGACCTGATCGGTACCCGCGTGCTGATCGACGGCCCGCCCGCTTTGACATTGAACATGGCGGCCGCCCAGGGCATCGGAATGGCTCTGCATGAACTGGCGACCAATGCCGCCAAGTATGGCGCGCTGTCGAACCGCGTCGGCAGGGTGCACATCGCCTGGCGGGTGACGGACGCCCCCAAACCGACCTTCTCGATGTCCTGGCAAGAAAGCGGCGGCCCTGTCGTGGCCCCGCCGACCCGCAAAGGCTTCGGCCAAATCGTCATCGGCCGCATGGCGGAGGCCTCGGTCGAAGGTCGCGCCGAGATGGCGTTTCGGCCAAGTGGGCTCTCGTGGGACCTGTCAGCGTCTGTCGAGAATACCTTGGTGTCGACCGGATCGCGAGTTCAAATGAGGACCGGCAATGACGCACGATAGCCAAACCCCCCGAGTTCTCATCGTCGAGGATGAGCCCATGCTCGCTTATGCCCTGGAGGAGTTGGTCATCGAAGCCGGCTTCCAGATCGCGGGCGTGGCCGGAAAACTGGACGCTGCGATCGAGATCATCGATCGCGGCGTCTGCGATGCCGCCATCCTTGACGCGAACTTGAAGGGTGTCAGCGCGGGACCCGCGGCTGAGGCGCTGAAGGCGCGCGGAGTACCCTTTATCATCCTGTCGGGGTATTCCCAGGATCAACGCCACATGGATTTCGCCGGCGCGATCCACCTTCAAAAGCCCTGCCGCCCGGAACGCCTGATCGAGGCCCGACGCAGTATCCTGCTGGTTCCATGAGCAACAACAGCCGGATTATCAGGTCAGCTGTTGCCCCACGCCCCCCACGCTAACACGATGACGATGAACATCCCCCGCACCCGCTGCTCCCGCCGCTGTCGCCCCCGCCGCTGCTGCAACCGCTGCTCCCGCTGCCCCCGTCGCTGCCACACCCCGAGGAACTGCCGGTCCCTCCCGTGCGGTGCGCCGGTATCGCCAGCGCGGCATAGGGCGTGCCGATCAATACCCCCGCTCCGCCCAGGGCCAGGGCAAGCGCCAGTTCGCTTTCCAGCGGTGCCCGGATCAGCCGCTTCATTTGACCGCGCATCTGTTTCAGCAAATCGTCGCCCGCCCGGCTCCGAAACGGCCGCCGCATCACCGCGATGATCGCTGCCAGGAGGGTCAGGACCAGCATAAGGATCAAAAACCCGACGGGCCGGTCACGGTCCAGCCCAACCTGTATTTTCTCCACCCCAAGGACAAACAGCGGTGCGAACAGCACGAGCGTTACCAGCGATATGGTCGCCCGGCGTGCATGGGTCAGCACCAGCCCGCGCTGTTCCAAAGACCCCCGGATGGTCGTCAAGGCCGGCGCCGCGGTTGCGCGAACCCTGCCGTAGCGCGCGCCATCGTTCACATAGGGCGCCAGCAGCCCCGGCACCGTTGTATTCGGCCGCACGGCGATCAGGCCACTGGGTGCGATCGTGACATTCCCGCCGGCCATCGCCTCCAGCATCGCGGTCGCGAACGCGCGCTGGGGGCCGCCCGCGAGGTAGGCCGTCTCGGCCGTGCTCAGCGCACCGCCATGCACCGCCGGCCCCACGCCCCGCAGCATATGCCGTGCGAAAATCGTCAGAATCCCCACCAGGATGAGGCAACCGACATAGAATTGCAGGAACGCCGCCCCGCTCAAATCCAACGGGTTCGCCATTTGCGCCATGGCCGAGGCGGGAAACACCGCCATCGCCATGAGCCCAAAAGCCCAACGCCCGGATAGTCGAGGCCGCGGGAGGACGAACATCCGTTCGGTATCGATGGTACGAAACCGCGGCCGTTGGCCGAACTGTCGCTGGGTGGACGGCCAGAACGCCTCCGGCGGTGGTCCGAACCAGGCCTCGTACGTGACCAGCGTCCGAGCATACTGTTCGCGGAACTTCCGGTCTTCCGCCGCTCCGCCCTCGGTCGGGTCGTGATGCAGGCGATGCCCCAGCACCTGCCCGCACCAGACATCCCAATAATCCCGCGAATACGTCAGATGCTTATGCCAGACCTCGTCCACATCTTCGCTCGGCGTTACCGGCGAGCCCTGCACCACCGACAGGAAGCAGAAACGGCGGTGTTCTTCGATGATTTGGCGGGTGTAAGCCAGCGTCCAGGATTTTTCCCGGGCAATGCGGCGCGTGAAGTCCAGCGGGGTGCCAGGTATCTCGAACGGGTGGGCGACGATCCGTTCCCATAGCGCGCGTCGCTCGCCGGTCCAGTGCGGTTTGGTCAAAAACTCCATGCCATCCAGTTAGCATCCGGCCCGCGCCCGTGCGACCGCGGACTGTGGCGCTAAAGCAAATGTGACCGCCGTCACATCCCCTGGCACCTCGCGCGCCCGGACCACCCCCACCTGACACATTTGCCGTGGCCCGCTACCATCCCCCGCATCGAACAAGGGGGAACCGAACCATGTGGGAACCGAGCGCACGTTATCCCGATCCGGCCGTGCAGGTCTTGGACGCCAGCTTCAATCAGTATCGCCTGCCGCTCGCGTCGGTCGAACGACTCTACACCGGCTGCCGGTGGTCGGAAGGCCCGGTCTACGTCGGCGATGGCCGCTACCTGCTCTGGAGCGACATTCCCAACGACCGCATCCTGAAATGGGAGGAGGAAACTGGCGTTGTCTCGGTCTTCCGCAAGACATCCTACAACGCCAACGGCAACACCCGCGATCGGCAGGGCCGCCTGGTGACCTGCGAACACCGCGGCCGTCGCGTCAGCCGCACCGAATACGACGGAACGATCACCACGATCGTCGACAGTTTCGAGGGCAAACGCCTGAACTCCCCCAACGATGTCGTGGTCAAATCCGACGGCTCGATCTGGTTCACCGACCCAGCCTTCGGCATCAGCGGCTACTATGAGGGCGAAAAGGCCGACGCCGAGTTGCCGATGGCGGTCTACCGCGTCGATGGCGTCACCGGCCACGTCGCCAAGATGACCGACACGGTCGAAGGTCCAAACGGCCTGGCCTTCTCGCCCGATGAATCGATCCTCTATGTCGTGGCGTCGCGCGCGATGCCGAACCGCAAGATCGAGGCATTCGATATCACCGACAGCGGATTGAAGAACCAGCGCGTATTCATCGACGCCGGCCCCGGCACGCCCGACGGCTTCCGCGTCGATATCGACGGCAACCTGTGGTGCGGCTGGGGGATGGGCGATCCGGCGCTGGATGGCGTGCGGGTGTTCAACAAACATGCCCAGCCTATCGGCCACATCGCACTGCCCGAACGCGCGGCGAACCTGTGCTTCGGCGGACGTTTCCGCAACCGCCTGTTCATGGCGGCGAGCCACGGGCTGTACTCGCTCTACGTCAACACCCAGGGAGCCATTGGGGGATAGCCTTTTGGTATCCGTCTAAGCCGGGGTCTTCGCGGTCACCCCCGCGAACCCCGGACGGTTCAAAGGGCACCGGCTCAGGAGTCAAAGATGAACATAGATATCAACGGTATGGCCCATGTCATCCTGACCGTGAGCCAGTTCGACGCCGCCCGACGCTTCTACGGCAGCCTGTGCACGGCAATGGGCATGAAGCCGGTCTTCGATGGCGAGCAGTTCTGCTACTGGGTCGGCGGACGCACCGCGATCGGCATCGAACCCTGCGATCCCGCCCATGCCCAGGAACGCTTCGTTCAAGCTCGGGTTGGGCTGCATCACATCTGCCTGCGCGCCCGCGGCCGCGATGATGTGGACCGGTGCGCGGCCCTGCTGCGCGAGATCGGGGCGACGATCGTGCGCGGCCCGAACGAAAGCACCTGGGCACCGGGCTATTATTCGGTGTTGTTCGAAGATCCCGACGGCATCCGCCTGGAAATCAATCACGTCCCCGGCGTCGGATTGCTCGCCGATGGCGCATCGTTGAACCCGACCGAGGGCTACGGCGAGCCGCGGGCCTGATACCAGCGGCCTCGGCGAGGCCGGTGCCGGTCGCGGCGATCACGGCCCAAATCCCGGCAACGGCGGACAGGATGCGCTCCCGATCGCCAATGCCTTGAACAGCCGTCCCATCCGGTCGGGTTCCCCCAACCGCCGTGCCGCCTCCATCGTCGCCGCCGCGCGCGCCGGCGGCAGGTTGCGCGCCAAACGGTTGCTGCGCTGAAACAGGCCCAGTGCCGCCAGAAACATGCCTTGCGGCACCGGCCCATGCACCGAGGCCCTACCCCCCCGCGCGACCTCGGCCAGTGTGGCGAAATCCACGTGCGCGGTCAGATCGGCGCTCCCTGCCGGTCCCAGCGGATCGGCCGGTTTGCCGCCGGCCAAAGCCTGTAGGCTGTCGCCAAAACCGCTATGTTCCGGCCCATAGTCCAAAAACAGCGCCGCCCCCGGATGTCGGCCGAAACGATCGACCAGCGCCCGGACGACAGCTTCGGCCGGTTCGTTGATTTCCCGTACGATGGGACCGCCCGTCTTCACGCCAGCCGGCGGTGACAAACCAACCGTCGAGGGTCGTTCCGAGAACAGCCCATCTGCGACATATCGTTCCAGCCATCGGTCTGTCTGCCAGACGAACTGACGGATCGGCAGTGCATCGAGGAACTCGTTGGCCAGCAGAATCATCGGCCCCACCGGCACCTCGGACAAATCATCGTGCCACACTGCATCCGGCACCCGCGTTGCCTGCTCCGCCCGTAGCCGCGGCGAGGTCTCGATCAGATGAACCCGCAACGCCGTCCTGAACGCAGGCATCGCCTGAGCCACCGCCCGCAACGCGTCCGCCATCAGCGTGCCGCGTCCCGGTCCGGCCTCCACCAACATCACCGGCACCGGCGATCCCAGCAGCTGCCAGGTCACCGCCGCCCAAAGGCCCAGGATCTCCCCGAAGACCTGACTGATTTCCGGTGAGGTCGTGAAGTCGGCAAAAGGATCGTGCGTGGCGTAATAGGCGGCATTGGCGCGCGCCATGAAGGCGTCGAGCCGCTCCATCGTCACCGGTACGACCGCCGGATCAGCCATACGCCAGCCAAAACCATCGGAATCGACAGCAACTGCCCCATCGTGATCCCACCTGGCAGAAAGCCGAGGAACGCGTCGGGCTCGCGGAAAAACTCACCGGTGATGCGTGCCAGACCGTACCCGGTCAGAAACACTCCGGTCAGCATGCCGGCCCGAGCGAGCATGGCCTCCCGTCGCGACAGCACGAACAGCACCGCGAACAGCACCACGCCTTCGAGCAGCGCCTGGTAGAGCTGGCTCGGGTGGCGCGGGATGTCACCGCCCGTCGGGAAGACCATCGCCCAAGGCACCCAGTCCGGCGCCGGCCGGCCCCACAGCTCCCCGTTCACGAAATTCGCCAACCGCCCGAAACACAGCCCGATCGGTGTCACCACCGCGAGTCGGTCGGCGAAGGGCAGCAGTTTGATGCCATTACGACGACAGAACCAGAACGTCGCGATCGATACCCCCAGCATCCCGCCATGAAAGCTCATGCCTCCGGTCCAGACCTGAACGATACGGATCGGGTCGGCCAGAAACGCGCTGGGCTGGTAGAAGAACACATAGCCAAGCCGCCCGCCGAGAACGACGCCCAGCGTCGCCCAGGTCAGAAAATCGTCGACCTGCAACGGTTGCGCCACCGCCGGTGTTCGCACCACAAGCCGGCGCATCATGCGCCAGCCCAGCACAAGGCCCGCGATATACGCCATCGCATACCAGCGAATGCCGAACGGTCCGATCTGGATAACCGGGTCGATCTGGGGAAAGGTCATACGAATAGATCCGCCTTGCTCAGGTGGTCCTGCACGTAACGGCGGATGCCTTCTTCCAGCGGGGTGAACTGGCCCGCGTAGCCGGCGCCCCGCAGACGGTCCATCGGCGCCTGGGTGAAGGATTGATACTGCCCGCGCAGGCTTGCGGGCATCTCGATGAACGCGACGTTCCGCGGCTGACCCGCGGCGTCGCAAACCGCGTGCGCCAGATCGAGGTAGGTGCGCGCCGTACCCGTGCCCAAATTGAACAGCCCGCTGACCCCCGGCGTGTCCAACAGCCACAGCATCGTGTCGACAACGTCGCCGACCCAGATGAAGTCGCGCGATTGGGCGCCATCCGCCAGACCCGGTTGATCCGACTTGAACAGCCGCGCCGGACCGCCGGCCGCGACCTCGTCGTATTTCACCTTCACGACCGAGATCATCTTGCCTTTGTGATACTCGTTCGGCCCGTAAACGTTGAAAAACTTCAGCCCGGCCCATTGCGGCGGACGTTCCCGCGCCCGCGCCAGCCGACGCACGACCTCCAGATCGAAGGCGTGCTTGGTCCAGCCATACAGGTTCAGCGGCCGCAGCCGCTCCAGCGCGGCCGGATCGTCGTCGAAGCTCTGCGCCCCGTCGCCGTAGGTCGCGGCCGAGGACGCGTAGACGAAGCGCACCCCCCGATCCCCGCACCATTCCCACAGAAAGCGGCTGAGCTCGACATTGGTGGCCCAGGTATGGTCCCCATCGACAGCGGTGGTTTCCGACACCGCGCCCAGGTGAAAAACCATCTCCAAGGGTGGACGGGTGTCGAGAAAATCGCGCAAACCCTCCGGCCGAATCACCCGCGACGGCGGGTGCTTGGCCAGATTGCGCCATTTGCCGTCGCTGCCGAGGGTGTCGACAACAACGGTCTCCTGCCCCCGCGTTACGAGGGCTGCTTGCAGATTGGAGCCGATAAAGCCGGCACCGCCAGTGACCAGGATCATGGGAACGCGTTATAGGGAAGCGAGGCGATCCCACCAACAGGGGCCCGCCCATAGGAGACCGCGATGTCAGACCGCCCCCGCATTTTCGACGACCTCGCCGGCGTGGCCGGGGGTGCGATTTCAGCCCTCGCCGGTATGCGCGAAGAAGCCGAGGCCATGTTCCGCGCTCGGGTGGACGAGACGATCCGCAAGCTCGATCTCGTGCGTCGGGACGAGCTGGAGGCGATCGCGGAAATGGCCGCCAACGCCCGCGCTGGCCAGGAAGC
Organism: uncultured Acetobacteraceae bacterium; assembly: GCA_903877125.1. Lineage (GTDB taxonomy): Bacteria > Pseudomonadota > Alphaproteobacteria > Acetobacterales > Acetobacteraceae > Rhodopila. Next base: position 19,099 of record CAIRCM010000136.1, read on the forward strand.
GGCCGAGGCGCGTCTGGCGGCACTGGAGGCCAGGGTCGCCGCGCTGGAGGCCAAGAGCTAGTCGTAACGAGGCCGGCGCCGCATCCGCTTCAGGATGAGGACGCGCGCGCGCCCACGCCAAGCGCGGGCCGGGTCCGGCCTGACCACGCCGGTTGTTGTGCGGCCATCAGCCGATCCGCTTCTTCGGCCGGCATCGGCCGCCCCAGAAAGTAGCCCTGCCCGAACGTGCATCCCAGTTCCCGCAACCGGTCCAGCGTCGCACGGTTCTCGATCCCCTCGGCCGTGATTTCCAGGCCAAGCGCATGCCCGAAATCGATGATCGCCGCGACGTAGCGCGACGCCTCGGGATCGGTGTCGAGGTCCCGCATGAATTCCCTATCCACCTTCACCTTGTCGAACGGCAGTTCCCGCAGGTGGTAAAGGCTGGAAAATCCGGTCCCGAAATCGTCCAGCGCGATCGTCAGCCCCAGGGCGCGCAGACGGTCCAGCACCTCCCGCGCGATGCGGGCGTCATGCACCAAAGCGTTTTCGGTGATTTCGAGTTCCATCCGCTCGCCCGGGAAGCCGGCGGTCGTCAGGATGTCCCGCATCACATCGGGCAGCCGCGTATCTTGCAACTCCACCGGCGAGACGTTGATCGCGAGCTTGATCCGCGCCGGCCAATGCAACGCCGCTCGGCACGCCCGCATCAACAGCGAGCCGAACATCGCGGACGATTGATTGGTCTCCTCCACCAGCGGCAGAAAATCGGCCGGCGACAGCAGGCCGTGGTCGGGATGCGACCAGCGAGCCAGGACTTCGAACCCGACGATCGTATTGTCGTCCATCCGCACCAGAGGTTGGAAATACGGCAGGATGGCGCCGGTCGCGATGGCCACCGGCAGTTCGCGACGCAGCGCGTCGGATTTCTCCATCGCCTCCGCCATGCGCGGCTCGAAGAACCGGTAGGTATCGCCGCCGCCACCACGGGCATGGATCATCGCGATGTCGGCGGCGCGCAGCAAAGCGGCGGCGGACGCCCCGTCGCGCGCGCTGACGGCAATGCCGACACTGGCGCCGATATCGACGGTCGCCGATCCCGCCTCGATCGGCTCCCCCAGAGCCCGGATCAGGTCGCGGGCACGGGCGGCGGTCGCCGAATCGCCCTCGGCCGCGCGGATCAGCACCGCGAAATCGTCATCGCCCAGCCGGGCGACGAGTAACTCGCCTTCCATGGCCAGGGTCAGGCGGCCCGCGACCTCCCGCAGCAGACGTTCGGCGATCTCATGGCCGTAGCGGTCGCTGGCCGCACCGAAACGGTCGACATCGAGCAGCAGCACCGCCACATCCTGCCGATCGGTCAGCAACTGATTCAGCGTTTCCAAAAAGCACTCGCGGTTGGCGAGGTCGGTGAGCGGATCGCGGAAAACACGCTGACGGAGCTTGCCCCGGGCCTCGGCCAGCAAGGCTTCGGTCCTGGCGTGTTCGGTGATGTCGGTCAGGATCAGCATCGCGCCGGCGCCGTTGGGCAATGGCCGGTTCTGGCACGACATCGCGACCGTATGGCCGTCGCGGTGGCGCACCGTCATCCGGGAGCCCGGCACGGGGCGGGTCAGATCCACCTCTGCCCGGCGCCTGATGTCCGCCGGCGTGTATCCCAGCACGGCTTCGCACGATGGCGAGACATAGACCGGCTGGCCCAGCGCATCGAGGCGAACCACGATCTGCGGTCCGGCGTCCATCAGCGTTTGAAACAGCAGTTGCTGGTCGGCGTGGTCGGCCCGCAGATGCGCGAGATTCCAGTCCCGCATGCGCAGATCCTGCGCCATCCGGCGAAAGCCAGGCCAAAGCGTCAGCCAGCCGATCAGCGTGCCCGCCAGCCCGAAGCCGCCCATCGTCAAAATCGTATCGACGCGCATGTGCCCACCATCGTCCCATGAAGGATGCTGGCGGCAGTATGGGCAGCGAAAGGTGAATCAAAGGTTAACGCGCGCGCATTTTCTTTCAGTGCCTGTCGGGGAAAACCCGCCGGACCGACACCGAGGCTTGACTCACGGCGCGCCTGGGTCTGCCATCCGCCCTTCCGTCAGGATTCACACGCCCGTGCCCCAACGATCATTGCACACCCCGGTAGGCGACATCACGGTTTTCGAGGACGACGGCGCCATCGTTTCGCTGGATTGGGGCTGGGTGGAGGCGCAGGACAGCACCCCGTTGCTGCTGGAAGCCGAAGCGCAACTGCACGCCTATTTGGATGGTGAACGCAAAAAATTCGATCTGCCGCTGGCACTCATGGGGACGTCCTACCGGCGCAAGGTGTGGCAGGCGTTGATCGATATTCCCTATGGCGCCGTCCGCACGTACGGGGAAATCGCCGCCGTCGTGGGCGGCAGCCCGCGGTCGGTGGGCCAGGCCAACGGGTCGAACCCCATTCCCCTGATCATCCCCTGCCACCGGGTAGTAGCGGGAACGCACCTGGGCGGCTATTCCGGCGGCGACGGGGCGGATACGAAACGCTGGCTGCTCGCTTTGGAAGGCGGCACCGGGCCCTTGCTGTAACCAACAACCTTAGGGGGTCGCCAGTTCGGCGGCCCTTTGTCGCACGGAGAACTCTTATGTCGAAGGCCATCCGCATTCACGCCAATGGCGGCCCCGAGGTGATGAAGTGGGAGGATATCCCCACCCCAGATCCCGGCCCGGGTGAGGCATTGATCAAGCAGGAAGCCGTTGGCCTGAACTATATCGACGTCTATTTTCGGACCGGCCTCTACAAGGCGCCGAACATGCCGCTGATCATCGGCCAGGAAGGCGCGGGCACGGTGACCGCCGTGGGTTCGGGCGTGACCGATCTGGCGCCGGGCGATCGCGTCGCCTATGCCGGCGCCCTGGGGGGGTATGCGACGGACCGGGTGATTTCGGCCGACAAGCTGGTGAAACTGCCGGATGCGATCCCGTTCCAGACCGGCGCGGCGATGATGCTCCAAGGCATGACCGCGCAATACCTGCTGCATCGCACCTACCCGGTGAAAAAGGGCGACACCATCGTGGTGCACGCGGCGGCCGGCGGCGTCGGACTGATCCTGTGCCAATGGGCGAAGCACCTCGGCGTCACGGTCATCGGCGTCGTATCCTCCGAGGAAAAAGCCGAACTCGCTCGGGCCAACGGTGCGCAGCATACGGTCGTCGGCTACTCCAGCCTCGTCGCGGACGTAAAGCGCATTACCGGCGGGGCCATGGTGCCGGTCGTCTATGACAGCATCGGCAAGGACACGTTCACGACCTCGCTCGACTGTCTGGCGCCGCTCGGCATGATGGTGTGCTACGGCGCTGCGTCGGGTCCGGTCCCGCCGTTCGATCTGGGTGTGCTCGCGGCCAAGGGCAGCCTGTTCCTGACCCGTCCGTCGCTGGCGACCTACACCGCCAAGACCGCCGATCTGCGCACGGTGTCGGCCAGCCTGTTCGATGTGGTGGCGAGCGGCGCGGTCAATATCCAGGTCAACCAGACCTACCCGCTGAAGGACGCGGCTCAGGCGCATATCGCGCTGGAATCCCGCAAGACGACCGGCAGCACGGTGCTGATTCCGTAAGGCACGCCGACGATATCGCCCACGCCGAGACACCGGCGATACCACCCACGCCGAGACACCGACGATACCACCCCCGCCGATCATGGGCTAAACTCCTCTCGTCAAAAACGGGAGGAAACCCATGTCCGGCTTACTCGACGGCAAATCCGCGCTCATCACCGGCGGCGGCGGCGGTATCGGCCGCGCCACCGCGCTCGCCTTCGCACGGGAGGGCGCGCGGCTCGCCGTGGCCGATTTCAACCAACAGGCGGCGCAGGAAACCGTTGCCCAGGTCAATGCGGCCGGCGGGCAGGCCATGACGCTCACGGGCGATGTGACCGACAGCGCGACCGTCCAGGCGATGGTTGCTTCGGTGGTCGCCACCTATGGGCGATTGGATTGCGCGTTCAACAACGCCGGCATCGCCGGGTTCCAGGTCGATGCCGCGGGCAAGCGCACGCATGAATGGTCCGACGCGGCGTTCGAACGGATGATCGATGTCAACCTCAAGGGCGTGTGGCTCTGTATGAAGCACGAACTGCCGCAAATGATCGCGCAGGGCGGCGGGGTCATCGTCAACACCGGCTCCATCGCCGGGCTGGTCGGGCTACGCACCTCGTCGGCCTACGTCGCCGCCAAGCATGGCGTGCTCGGCCTGACCAAGACGGCGGCGATCGAATACGCGGCCGACAATATCCGCGTGAACGCAGTCTGCCCCGGTTATATCCAAACCAACATGACAGCCGAAGTCATGCAACGGCGCGGTACCGAGATCATGGCGAACACGCCGTTCGGCCGCATGGGCACGCCGGGCGAAATCGCCGAGATGGTGGTCTGGCTCAGCAGCGACCGCGCATCCTACGTCACCGGCGGATGCTACAATGTCGATGGCGGGTATATGGCGGTCTGAGGCCGCGGCCCGCATTAAAACCAACCTTCCCGCCCCAAAACCGGGCGGGAAGGTTGCCCCCCGCACCAACCTCGCTATCCTCCCCCGACAAGAAACCGGGAGAGAAATCCATGTCCATCACGGTCAAGCAGCTCCGCCCGCTGTTCATGGGCGAGATCGGCAACATCGATCTGCGTGAACCGCTGGACAAACCCACCGTCGACGCCCTCACCGCCGCCATCGACCAGCACGCGGTCCTGGTCTTCCACGACCAGTTCATCACCGATGAGCAGCAACAGGCCTTCAGCCGAAATTTCGGCGATCTGGAAACGACAGTCCGGGCCTACCGCAAGGATTTCGTCCCCCGCCTCGATGTGCACATGGCCGACATCTCCAACCTCGACGAGAACAACCGCATCCTTCCCGCCAACGACCGCCGCCGCCTGAACGCGCTCGGCAACCGCCTCTGGCATTCCGATTCCAGCTTCAAGCGCGTTCCCGCGCGCTTCTCCCTCCTGTCCGCCAGGACCATCCCATCCTGGGGCGGCGAGACCCAGTTCGCCGACATGCGCGCCGCCTGGGACGCACTGCCCCACCGGGTGAAGGCCAGGATCGAACCCATGATCTGCGAGCACACCCAGCTGTTCTCCCGCGCCAAGATCGGCTTCACCGATTGGGCCGAGGAAGAACGGGTAAAGATGGCCCCGGTCCCGCAGGTGATGGTCCGCACCCACCCCGGCTCCGGCCGCAAATCGATCTATCTGTCCTCCCACGCCGGCCGCATCCGCGGGATGGAGGAACCGGAAGCCCGCATGCTCCTCCTCGATCTCAGCGAGTTCGCCACCCAGCCCCAATTTGTCTACAGCCACACCTGGAAGGTCGGCGACCTCGTGATGTGGGATAACCGCTGCACCATGCATCGGGCCCGAGAATACGATGAAACCGAGGTGCGCGATCTGCATCGCACCACCGTATCGGACGGTCGTCCAACCGTGCCGGAAGAGTTGGCGGCATAAAGGAAAACCAGCCATGACCGTCGCCCGCGAACTCGCCGAATTCCTGACCGGGGTTTCGGTATCCGACCTGCCCGACCAGGCCCTCGACCACGCCGCGATGGTGATCGCCAGCACCTTCGCCAGTGCCGCCTTCGGCACCACCATCGAGTCCGCCCAAATCGTCCGCGATCTGACCAGGGATCAGGGCGGTCGCCCCGACTCCTCCATCTGGTTCGATACCGGCGCCAAGTTGCCGGTTGCCCAGGTCGCCCGCGTCAACGCCATGCTGAGCGACGCCGCCGCCTCCGACGACAGCGATCTCCGAAACATCGTCCATGCCGGCACGCCGCTCACCGCCGTATCCCTCGCGATGGCCGAGCGGCTCGGTTCCAGCGGGCAGGACGTGCTGGACGCCATCGTCATCGGCTACGAGGTCGCCGGCCGCCTCAGCGAGCCCATCACCCCCGGTTTCCGAAACCGCGGCTTCCACGGCTGCCTCGGCGCCGCCATGGCCGCCGCCGGCGCGGCCGCGCGCATGCTCCGCCTGAACGCCGAGCAGATGGCGCAGACCATCGCAATCACCGCGGTGTCGATCGGCGGCCTTGCCACCGCCGCCGACACCTCCGTCGCCCGCGAATACCACGCCGGCCTCGCCGCGATGCACGGCGTCAATGCCGCGCTGGCCGCGCAAAGGGGCTTCAAGGTCGAAGAACGCATCCTGGAAACCTACCAGGGCTTCTTCGAATCATTTGGTGGCGTCGATGGTGCCGCGGCCGGACGGATCGCTTTGGCTGGCATGGGCGAAAGCTGGGACATCGTCACCGACATGGCGATCAAGCTGGTGCCCGGCGGCCACCCCTACCACGCCTTCGCCGAGGCCGCCGCCAAAGCCGCCCGCGCCGGCGGCTTCTCCCCCGACGAGATCGACAGCATCGAAGTCTCCCGCCCCGGCCTCACCAAACTCAGCGGCCCCAAACACCCGGCGGATCTGATCGATATGGCGCACAGCCCGGCCAACTTCCTCGCTGCCGGTGCCGCCGATTGGGGCTTCGGCTGGATCAACGCCAGCCCGGAGAAGATCGCCGACCCCGTCATCCACCGCCTGATCGACAAGGTCCGCGTTGGCCCACCGCCAACCGAACACACCGCGCTCTACCGCCAGGGCGCGACGGTGACGATCACCGCCACTGATGGCCGCTTCGCCCGTAGCACCGTACTCCTGCCCCACGGCTCCGGCGCGCTCGGCATCGACTGGGCCGATATCGACGCGAAATACCGGGCGCTGATGCCGGCGTCGGGCCTGTCCGCCTCGGCCATCGAAGCCAGCCTCGCTGCCGTGAAGAACATCCGGGCGACCAACGACATTTCGTCCCTGCTCGGCCTGTTGCGGTAACCGGGAGTCGCATGATGTCGCGCACCCTGATCAAATCCGCCTCGGTCTGGAACGGCACCGGCGCCGCCGCTTTCCCCGCCGACGTCCTGATCGAAAACGACACGATCCTCACGATCGCCCGCACCCTGGGCCAGCTCGACGCCTCCGGCGCCACCGTCGTCGACGCCGCCGGCAAAACCCTGATGCCCGGCTTGGTCGAAGGCCACGCCCACATCACCTTCATCAACGGTGCCCGCCCCACCGACCTCGGCGATACCCCGCCCGAGGAACACACCCTCATCGCCGCCCGCAACGCCCGCCTGCTGCTCGATAGCGGCTTCACCAGCGCCTACAGCGCCGCATCCGCCAAACTCCGCATCGACGTCGTCATCCGCAACGCCATCGAGGCCGGCGACCTGCCAGGCCCCCGGCTCAAAGCCTGCGGTCCTGAAATCACCGTCACCGGCGGTCTTGGCGACGAACGCCGCGCCCACCAGTTCCGCGATAGCTTCGCCATCGTCGCCGACGGCCCTACCGAAATCACCAAACTGGCCCGTCTGTGCATTCGGGAGGGCGTGGACAGCATCAAGCTGAACATCTCCGGCGACGACTTCACCACACGCGGCGGCCCCCCGCGCACCGTCATGACCTCGGATGAAGTCCGCGCAGGCGTCACCGCCGCCCATGATTACGGTCGGATGGTCAACGCCCACTGCCGTGCCGCCGAAAGCGTCAAGCGCGCGGTCCGCTGCGGCGTCGATGTCATCTACCACTGCGAACACGCCGACGAGGAAGCGCTCGACCTCCTGGAATCGGTAAAGGATCGCGTCTTCGTCGGCCCCGCCATCGGCCTGCTTCAGGCAGCCAAGGGCCTGCCCCATCCCAAATTGCAGCGCAGCTTCGACCTCGGCCTGGAATCCGCCTGCCGCACCTATCCTGAAATGAAAAAGCGCGGCATCCGTGTTGTCGTCGGCGGCGACTACGGTTTCGCCCGCACCCCGCAAGGCGAAAACGCCCGAGACATCGAACACTTCGTCCGCCTGCTCGGCTACACCCCCGCCGAGGCCCTGGTCTGCGCTACCCGCCACGGCGCCGAACTGATGGGGATCGACGCCGGATTGGTGAAGGAAGGCTGCCTCGCCGACCTCCTGCTGGTCGACGGTGACCCGGTCGCCGATGTCCGCCTGCTTCAGGATTCCCGCCGGCTGGTCGGCATCTGGAAAGGCGGCGTGGCGCACAAGCTGATGGTACCCTAACATCGCATCGCTGCGTCTGATCGCGCCGCACCCTTGATATCGCAGGACGGTCCCCGCACATAACGCAGCGGTCGTTTGGAACGAGAGAGGCAATTCGCATGGTCAGCGTAACGTCCGCCGAAGTGCAGCGCGATTTCGCTGTTTATCGCGAAGTGGCCGAAGGGGCGCGCGGCGCGCCCGAACCTGTGACTGTCCTGCACGGGGACCGGCCATCGGTGGTTATTCTCTCGGCCGATGAATTCGCACGCTTGAAGCTGCGCGACAAGCAGTCGATGGCGACCGAGGATCTGCCGGAGTGGCTCGTCGACCAGATCGCCGTGTCCGAGATGGATTCCCGATTTTCCCACCTTGATGAGACGCCGTAGATGCCGCTACCCGAGCTGACGCTCGGTCTTGTGGTCCGATACGAGTATTTGTGGCATCGGCGAGCAGCCACAACCGAAACTGGTGACAAGGAGCGCCCCGCGTGCGTGGTCGCGACGTTTCGGCGCCCGGGCCTCCGGGACAATTTCGTGATTTATTTGCCCATTTCCCACACGCCGCCATCTGGCGATGAGGAAGGCGTAGAGTTGCCGGACGCCGTTAAGGCAAAAGCGGGATTGGACGCCGCACCGCAATGGGTGCTGGTGTCGGAATGCAATGTCGATGCTTGGCCGTTCGACCTTCGGCCTCTGCCGGGCCAGCCGGAGAACTTCCACCACGGTCATTTACCGCCGGGTATGTTCAAAACGATCCGTGACCGCTTTGTGGAGCGGTATCGAGGGAAACGGGTGAAGTTGGTCGAACGGGATGGCGCCTGATCGGGTGGCGGGCGCTTCCGCGGATCAACGCCTGCCCGCGAAAAACCCCCGCAGCAAAGCCGCTGCCTCGGTCTCCCGCACCCCCCCGACAACTTCCGGCCGGTGGTGACTGGACGACGCATCGTAAATCCGCGCCCCATGCTCCACGCCCCCACTCTTGGGATCGTAAGCCCCGAAGATCAGCCGCCGGATGCGAAAGAACCCGATCGCCTGGGCACACATCGGACACGGCTCCAGCGTCACCACCAGATCGCAGTCCGGCAACCGCGCCGAACCGCGAACCTGCCCAGCCACCCGCAGCGCCAGCATTTCCGCATGGGCGGCGGCATCGTGATCCGCCTCCACCCGGTTGCCGGCCCGCGCCAGGATCGTTCCATCGGCTCCAACGACGACCGCGCCAACCGGCACCTCCCCGCGCGCCGCGGCCAGCCGAGCCTCCTCCAACGCGATTTCCATCGGTTCCAAACGCGGTTTCCTATCGGATTGCTTGCTGTCTTGCCTCTCGGGGGTCTAGCAAGCCTCGCATGAGCAAGCGACCTGTCGTTGGTGTGACGTTGGATTCCGAGCAGCCGGGGGGTTACTCGAAATACCCGTGGTACGCGGTGCGGCAGAACTATGCCGATGCGATCGTCGCGGCCGGCGGCCTGCCTATCGCGCTGCCGCATGACGCCACCCTGGCCGAACCCTATCTCGACCTGATCGACGCCCTCGTCGTCACCGGCGGCGCCTTCGACGTCGACCCGTCCTTGTATGGCGAAGGCACGCGTCACGCGACCGTCACCCTCAAGCAGGACCGTACCGCCGCCGAGCTGGCCCTCACCAACGGCGCGCTCCAGCGCAACATGCCGGTGCTCGGCATTTGCGGCGGGCAGCAGCTTCTCGCCGTCGCGCTGGGCGGCACCTTGATCCAGCACATTCCCGACACGATCCCCAACGCCCTGCCGCACGAGCAGCCCAACCCGCGGCACGAGCCAGGACACGCCATCGCGGTCACCCCCAACACCCTCCTGCACCGGATCGTCGGCACGGTGGAGATGCGGGTGAACTCCGCCCACCACCAGGCGGTACGCCACCCAGGCCCCCGAGCGATCGTCGACGCCACCGCCCCGGACGGCGTGATCGAGGGAATAGAAGACCCGGCCTACCGGTTCTGCCTCGGCGTCCAATGGCACCCCGAATTCCTCATCGACCCCGGTGACCGGCGCATCTTCGATGCTTTGATGGGGGCCTGCCGCGCATGACCGACGACACCGAAAAGGGCGACCGCATCGCCAAGTTTCTCGCCCGAGCCGGCGTCGCAAGCCGCCGCGATGCCGAAAAAATGCTGGCCGAGGGCCGTGTCCGCCTCAACAACACCGTCGTCACCCACCCCGCCACCTTCGTGGCCAAGGGCGATCTGATCGTCGTCGATGGCAAACTGGTCGAGGAACCCGAACGCACCCGCCTCTGGCGCTACCACAAGCCGGACGGCCTGGTGACCACCCATCACGACCCCGAGGGCCGGCCAACGGTGTTCGACAAGCTCCGCGACCGGCTACCCCGGGTGATCAGCGTCGGCCGCCTCGATCTCACCAGCGAGGGCCTGTTGCTCCTCACCAATGATGGCGCCTTGGCGCGACATCTCGAACTGCCCTCGACCGGATGGATCCGCCGCTATCGGGTGCGGGTGTTCGGCAATCCCGATCCCAAGGCGCTGTCCGCGCTTTCCAGCGGCGTCAGCATCGAGGGTGTGAAATACGCCCCCATCGAAGCCGCTTTGGACTCCCGCAAGGGCGACAACGCCTGGATCACCGTTGCCCTGACCGAAGGCCGCAACCGGGAGGTCCGGCGTGTCATGCAGCACCTTGGCCTGCACGTCTCGCGCCTGATCCGCCTCGCCTACGGGCCCTTCCAGCTTGGCACGCTGGCCCGCGGAGAAGTCGAGGAAGTCCCGCCACGGGTTCTGCGCGACCAGTTACCCGCGCTGGCCAGCCCCGTGCCGGCCAGGCCGCACCAACGCGGCTGAGATGCGCATCGTCGCCGGGCAGTGGCGCGGACGCACTTTGTCCGCCCCATCGGGAACCACCACGCGACCGACCGCCGACCGTGTGCGGCAGGCGTTGTTCGACATATTGCTGCACGCCCCCTGGGCGGGCCGGGACTGCATCGACGATGCCGTGGTGTTGGACGTTTTCGCCGGCACCGGCGCCATCGGCCTGGAATCCCTCTCGCGCGGCGCCGCTCGCGTCACCTTCATCGAGCAGGACCGAGCCGCCTTGGCCGCGCTGCGGGCGAATATCGCGGCGTGCCGGGCGGAAGCGCGGTGCGAGGTCCTGGCGATGGACGTCGCACGCGTGCCCGCCGGAGAACCCGCGTCGCTGGTCTTCCTCGATCCCCCCTACGGACAAGGATTGGTGGAATCCGCGCTGAAACGCCTGCGCGTCGCCAACCGGATCGCGCCGGGCGCCTTGGTCGTCGCGGAATGCGGTCGGGACGAACCCGCTCTGGTCATCGACCCCCTGGCCGAACGGACGCACGGCGCGGCGCGGATTACCGTTTGGCGGGCGACCTGATCGTGATTGCCGCGTCTATTCCTCGGTATCGCTGTCCAGGACATCGGTGGAGTCCAGCTCCAGCAGCCGATCCGCTTCGGCGCCATCCAGCACTTCGACATCGCGCAATTTGCGGCTGACCGCTCGGGTGCGCCGGCGTGCATCGTCGATCGTTTTGCTCATGGTGCCGGCATTCTTCGACAGCCGGTCCAGCACCGCATCCATCTTCTGCATTTCCGCACGGGTCGCGCCCAGCAGGCCGCGGACGAGATCGACATTGTGTTCCAAGGCGAGCGTCACGAAGCCCAGATGTACCGTCTTCAGCAAGGCCGGGAAAAGGCTGGGACCCATGACCAGGACCTTGAAGTCGCGGCCGATGTCGTCGATCAGGCCGGGGATTCGTGCGACCTCGGCGTAAAGTGAGTCGGTTGGCAGATACAGTACCGCGAACTCCACCGTCACGGGCGGATAGATATATTTCGCGTGGATTTTCTTCGCCTCGTCGCGGATGCGCCGGTCCAGTTCGCGCCCCGCGGCCCGCGCCCCTTCGACGTCCCCGGCGTCAGTGGCATCCAGCAGCCGTTCGTAATCCGCGATTGGAAATTTCGCGTCGATCGGCAGCAGCGGGCGCTGATCCTTTTCGCCGCGCATCGGCATGATCACCGCGAACTCCACCATGTCGTCGGAATCGGGGCGGATCTTGCGGTTTGTGAAATAGGACCCCTGGGGCAGGGCGTCATCGAGCATGGCGCGCACCTGCGCTTCGCCCCAGCCGCCGCGAGTCTTCACGTTTCCGAACAGGCGCTTGATGTCGCCGATCTGCGCGGTCACCGCCTGAACGTCACCCATCGCCTTTTGTACGGCGGCGAATTGGTCGATCACCCGTTCGAAGCTGGATTTCATCTGCTTTTCGACGGCTTCGTGCAGCTGCTCGTTCACGGATTTCTGGATTTCCGCGAGCTTGGTCTCATTACCCTCCCGCATTTCCTTCAGCTTGGCTTCCACCATCGCCCGTGTTGCTTGCAGATGGCCGGCAATCTGCTCGCCCGACAGCCGCTGCCCCTCGGACAGCGCGAGGCGCAATTCGCCCTGTTCCCGGGACAATACGGTCCGGATCTGTTCGGTAGCGATATCGAAACCGCCGCGCAGTTCCGTCATCCGGCGGATATTTTCCGCCTCCGCGGCGCGCATTGTTGCGCGGGTCGTTTCGGCCTCGCCCCTGGTGCCGGTGACGGTCTGCTCCAGCAGCAGGCGCAAGGTGGCCATGTCGCGCGCTTGTCGCATGACCAGCAAGGCCGCGACCAGGGCGGCGACGGCGGCGACGGCGGCGACGATCGCGGCGATTTCAAACGCCAGTATCGATCTCCACGACTTGGGGTAACAGCGGCACCAACGCGACCAGATCGCGTTCCGCCCGGCAGACCAGGAACTGCCGTTTGGGGTCGTCCTCCATCGGCTCCTCGACCGTCAGCATGAGGCTGCCATCGGTGGCAAGCGGCAGCGCGGTCAGGCCGATGTCGCCATATACCTTCAACAGACCGGCCCCGGTGCGCCAGAACGCCGGATCCAGGCCTTCCTGCCGCGCGAGATCGCGCAAGCGCCAGATGGCGGAAACCCGGTCGGTGTCCTGCCCCACGGGATCGCCCAGGCCCAGCAGCACGGGGCCGACGCGGCGGAAAGGAATGCCGGCGCGCTGCGCCTCCCCCATCACGACGCCATCGGCGGGGATCGCGGCGGCGTTGTAACCGTCTGCACCACCGATGGCGACCAGCCGGCGGCGCGTCTCGTCGCTCCAGGTCAGGAAGCGGACGCGGCCCGGGCGGACGAGCCACCAGATCGCCGTCAGGGCCAGTATCACCGCGGTCGCGACCGTGAAGCGAACCGGCGGCGGCACGGCGGGCGACATGACAATGGCCCACCAGGCATCGTTGGTGACCGCATGTACGTGCTGGCGTGTTGTTGCCAAACCGATCAAGCTGGCGGCCAGCACGAGAAGCGACACCGCGCTGGCGGGTTCGAGCGGGCCGCTCAGCAGGCTGGCGTGGCGATAAAAGTGCGCGCGGAACGGTGCCACCAGCATCACGGTCAGAATCAGCACCGCCGATACCCAGAGCAGATTGTCCTGTGTCGCGGTGAAGGCGGCGCCCGAGATCAGCAGCAGAATCGCCAGACCCCAAGCGAGGTTGACCCGGTGCGACAAACCAATCGCCATGACCACCAATCCCGCCCCGATCAGCGACGGGATATAGGCGCCGGCCCGCATCGCGAGTTCCGCATATTCGGAATCCAGCCATGCGAAGTCGGGGACCGGGGCGAGGACGCCCAACAAAAGCAGGACCATGCCGCACAGACCAACCGCGCCGGTCGCTGCGGTGACGGCGAAGTCGGGCTCGCTCCATTTACTGATGGCCTGCGGGCCGGACATGCGGCTGATGCGCTGCAACAGGCCGCCGCCGCGCAGCAGGATTTCATTGCCCGCGAACATCGAACCGGCAAGGAACAGCGGAATGATGTAGTAATAAAGGCGGAAGATGACGATCGCGCCAACGACCGGCGGGGCATCCATGTAGGGTGCCAGACCCAGCAGCATCGCGGCGTCGAACACGCCGATGCCGCCCGGCAGGTTGGCGGCGAGACCGGCGGAATAGGACGCCACGTAGACGCCCAGAAACATCAGCCAGGTCAGACCGGGTGCGGATGGCAGCAAGGCATAGAAAATCGTGGCGGTGGTCGCGACGTCGACCGTGGCCAGTGCCACCTGCAACAACGCCATCCGGAATCCCGGCAGTGCGATCTCGTGCCCGAACACTTTGAAATTGCCGAGAACGGTTGCAAGGCTGACATAACCGATAACGATGGCCCAAAGCAGGGCGCCGGCGGCGTAAAGACCCACGGTGGGAATATGCTGACCCAGGAAGGGGACCGATGTCGGCTCCACGAACAGCACGATCCCGCCCAGGACCATGCCACCCAGCCCGAACGTCAAGCTGCAGAAGGCGATGGTCTTGCCGATCTGAAGCGGTGTGAGGCCCCAGTGCGCGTAGAGCCGGTACCGCACCGCGGCGCCGGAAACCGCGGCGAACCCGAGATTGTGCGACAGTGCATAGGCACAGAAGGACGCGAAAGCGACCCGGCCATAGGACACTTTGTGCCCGGCGTAGATCGTGCCCAGGCGGTCGTAGAATGTCAGGAAGAAGTAGGACAGGATTGTCCAGACGAAGGAAAACCCGAGCGCCAGAGCCGGGATGGCCCGCAGGGAGTCCCCGATGTCCTTGAGCTTGAGATGCCGGAACTCGTGCTGAACGACATAGATGGCGCCGACCAGCAGGGCGACGCCCAGCACGGCGGGCAGATGGCGGAAAATGCCCTTCATGTGCGGGCCAAAGCGTCGTCGATCAATCCAATGGTTTCCTTGATGCCATATAAAGCGACGAACCCGCCGAACCGCGGCCCCTCCTGTTGCCCGAGCAGCACCTGATAAAGCGCGCCGAACCAGGCGCGGAGTTCAGGGAACGGGTGGCGTTTGCCAACCTCGAACACCGCATTCTGGATCGCCTCCGCGCCCGATCCGGCCGGCAAGGCCGCCAAGGTCTGGCCCAGATCCTGAATGGCCAGGCGTTCGTCCGCGGTCGGGTCGCGATAGCGTTTTTCCGGCCGGACGAAGTCCTGATAATACGCCACGGCATGGTCGACGAGCCGCGCGAGCAGCGGTTCGGATGCGGGCGTGGCGTTCGGGGCGTAGCGGCGGATGAAACCCCAGAGGATATCCGGCTCATGAGCGTTCACCACGCTCGCGAGGTTTAGGAGCATGGCGAAGGACAAGGGACTGCCGGCGTGATTTGGCAGGGTGCCTTTGTGGATGTGCCAGGCGGGATTGGTCATGCGCGCCGGCGGTTCCTGCGATGGCATGCGGTCGATATTGGCGATGTACTCGTCCACCGCCCGCGGGATGACGTCGAAATACAACCGCTTGGCACGTTGCGGCTGATTGTACATGAACTGTTGCAGCGATTCCGGCGGGGCGTAGCGCAGCCAATCCTCCACCGACAGTCCGTTGCCCTTGGACTTGCTGATCTTCTGCCCATCGGCGTCGAGGAACAGTTCGTACGTGAAGCCCTCGGGCGGAGCAGAACCCAGAATGCGGCATATCCGGCCCGAGAGGCGCACGCTGTCGATGAGGTCCTTGCCGGACATCTCGTAATCGACGGAAAGCGCGTACCAACGCATCGCCCAATCCGCCTTCCACTGCATTTTGCAGTGCCCGCCCGTGACCGGCGTTTCGAATGACTCTCCGGTGTCCGGGTCCTGCCAGACGACAGTACCGGCGTGCGGGTTCAGTTCCCGCATCGGCACCTGCATGACGATGCCGGTCTTGGGGTGGATGGGCAGGAAGGGCGAGTAGGTGGCGCGCCGGTCCGGCCCCAGCGTGGGAAGGATGACCGCCAGCACCTCGGCATGGCATTCCAGCATGCGGCGGGCGGCGGCATCGAAGCGGCCGTCTGCATAGTATTCGGTGGACGAGGCGAATTCGTATTCGAAGCCGAAGCTGTCGAGGAAGGCGCGCAGGCGGGCGTTGTTGTGCGCGCCGAAACTGTCGTGCGTGCCGAAAGGGTCGGGGATCCGGGTGAGCGGCCGGCCCAGGTATTCGGTCAGCATTTCCTTGTTGGGCACGTTGTCGGGAACCTTGCGCAACCCGTCCATGTCGTCGCTGAACGCCAGCAGCTTTGACGGCAAACCGGTGAGTTCGGTGAACGCCCGGCGCACCCAGGACGTGCGCGCGACTTCGCCGAACGTGCCGATATGCGGCAGGCCGGAGGGGCCGTAGCCGGTTTCGAACAGCGCCTGGCCGCGGCCGGATTTGGCCAGTCGCTGAGCGACTTTCGCCGCTTCCTCGAACGGCCAGGCCTTTGGGACGGTTATGTTGCAAAGCGTATCTGACATGCGGCGGAAGCTATGGACCGCCGGGCTGCCGGTCAATGGATCGAGTTGCCACCATCGATAAAATGCACCTTCAACCGCTCGTCCAAGGGCACAACCGCCACGGCAGCCATCGGCGCGGGCGTCGCGGGCCTTGCGCCAAGCTTGGTTTGGGCGGCGCGGATGCTTTGGTCGAGGCGGTTGACCGCGTCCGCGCACAAAGCCCGTACATCGGCGGATTGACCGGGTTCGGCGGCGCGGCGAGTGAATTCGGCCAACAGCGCCTGCTGGGCCACGATATGCGAAGCCAGGATCGCTTCCGCGGCGTCGCGGGGTTCATAGGCCGCGAGCATCGTCCGCGCCGTCTGCACATCGGCCAGTTTCGCCGCGATCACCGTATCGCGCAGGAGCGCTCGGGTAAAAGGATTGTCCTCGTCCAGGAAGGTTTTCGACATAAAATGGTGTCCGACGCGCCAAACCAAACAGCGATATTGGGCGGCCTGCCCAGGCGGTCAAGCTTTGTGCGCATCCGGCCCTTGGGGGTAGCGTGCCGGCGAAGCACATCAGGAGAGACCGCAATGCCCCGTATCCCGCCCGTGCCGGAAGCCGACATGAACGCCGAACAGCGGCGCGTTTTCGACGCGATGATCGCGGGACAGCGGAAGGCCGCGCCGATCGGTCCCCTGGCGGTCGCGATGCATCACCCGCCGTTGGCGGAAACCATGTCGGCGCTGGGTCTCGTGCTGCGGTTCAATTCCAGTTTCCCGCCGCGTTTGCGGGAGTTCACCATATTGCTGACCGGGCGGTATTGGGACTGCCAGTTCGAATGGGCTTCGCACGAGGCCGAGGCCCGCAAGGCCGGTCTGTCGGATATGTCGATCGAAACGCTGCGCGCCGGCGGGTCGGATTTTGCCGCCGCCGACGAGCAGGCGATCCACGACTACGGCATGGCGTTGCTGCGGCGGCATTTCGCGCCCGAGGACACCTACCAACGGATCGTCGCGCTGTTCGGGGTCGCCGGGGCGGTCGAGCTCACCGGCCTGATCGGCTACTACGCGATGGTTGCCCTGATGTTGAACGCGGCGGAATATGAAATCCCGGCGGGGATGAAGCCGCCGCTGCCCCGCCAGCCGGAATCGCGCGAATCGCGCGGGTAAGCTATGCGTCTGACGCAGAGTGTGTGTGGATGCAACACTTCGCAACCCGTATACGGTGAAAAAATGTCGTCCGACCTGATGAATGGCGTGCATCGGGAACGGAATATGGTTAATCTGCGCCAGTCGGCCCCTGGGACCGACTACCAACCGGCGGAAGGTGCCGTAAGGCATCGGATGCCTCGAACAACGCGTATGGCATGAGGACGACCTTCTCTTGAATATGAACAACCGCGGCCGTGGACGCCCCCCTCGGCGGCGCGGCTTCGACGATGATTTTTCGTTCGACCGAGCACCCCCTGGCGATATGCCCCGGCCCAGCAGCAGCGCAGCACCGTCGTGGCCGTCATCGGCCGGCTTCGGTCCGGAACACGATGCGACCGTAAAGTGGTTCAACCCTGAGAAAGGGTTCGGCTTTGTGGCGCTATCCGATGGTTCGGGCGATGCCTTCCTGCATGCCAATACGCTGAACCAGGCCGGCCATAATGCCGTCAGCCCCGGTGCATCCCTGCGGGTGCGCATCGGCCAAGGCCAGAAGGGCCGTCAGGTGTCCGAAGTGCTGTCTGTCGACGAAAGCACCGCGACCCCGTCGGCAGGCCGTGGCGCCGGCATGGGCGGTCCGCGCCCCGCCGGTGGCGGATACGGCGGCGGCATGGGCGGTGGCATGGGCGGCGGGGCTCCCCGCCGCGGTGCGCCCACCGGTCCGTCGGTTGAAATGCAGGGCACCGTGAAGTGGTACAACGCCACGAAGGGCTTTGGCTTCGTCGCTCCGCTGGAAGGCGGCAAGGACGTGTTCGTCCATGCCTCCGCTCTGCAGCGCGCGAACGTCATGCAGCTCGCCGAAGGCCAGACCATTTGGATGGATGTCGTGCAAGGCGCCAAAGGCCCCGAAGCGGCGTCGATCCGGGTCGACTGATCACCGCCAATTCGCGGTAAAGACGACTGTAATGGCCTGCCCAAATCATGGGCAGGCCATTATTTTTGTAATACAAGTCACAGAATTTTCTTACTTGTTTGTGAGCTGCATCACACACAATACGGCAACCCCCCAGTAGCGTTTTGCTCAATTAATGCATGGGCTCGGGGGACAATGAGATGATGGACCGTACGGTAGCAGGCATGGGCCTGAAGCTTGAGGATGTGGCCGGGATGCGCCGGGTCGGCAATCTCGATCACGCGCGTATCCTGTCCGACCTGCGGGACGCCGGCGTCTCGGCACGTCAGCTCGTTTGGTTCGGTTTTCAACCGCTTGGCGACTATGACCGCGTTCTCTTGGCCCGCGATGACCGGGATGGAAAATACGAAGGCGCGTTGCTGGTGCAATGCCGCGCGATGGGGAATACGCACTTCCTGTTGATCGAGGCGCTGATCGGTGGATCCACCCCCCGTGCCGAGGCGTTGGCGCGGCGACTGTTGGCCTATGTCCTGCTCAGTTTCGATTCTTTTCAGGATCGACCAGTCGCCGTTCTGGCAAAAACCCGCAACGCCACACTCAGCCGCATCATGCAGGAAACCGCCGCTCGGATCGACGGCGCCGGATTTTATCCCGAACCGACAGGCCAGGCGGTGCCGTGGATGAGCGCATCGCTCGCGCACCGAATGGCGCGCCAGGTCGGTCCGGATCGCCGGTTCATGGCGACACGACTGGCATTGGTGGCTGGCAGCGAAGACGTGTACGGCGATGGTCCGATGCTCGCGGCCATCGATCTGACAGCGGTGGACGAACTCACGCTGGCGGACGCCACACGCCTGATATTCCGTCGCCGTCCCTCGCGCCTGGCGCTGAAGCAGGCGCCGACAACAATGATCGTGACCCTGCCGCCGGCACATATCGCCGCGCGTGCACTTCAGACGACTTCAGCCGGACCCGTGTCCGTGGGACCTGCGACTAGGCGTTAGAGTTGCCGGGGACGCCGATCTGAACCTTGACCGCGGCGTGGCGGGGATTGGGGATCGGCAAGAAACTGTACCCGAACCGGACCACATGGGGCTCGGACGTGGCGGCGATTTTGCCCATGATGACACTCATGGCGGACACATGCCGGTAGCGGCGGCCCTGTGTGTGAAATGTCGCGTAAATCGCATCCACCAGGGGTTGTTCCAGCGCACCCGACGTCGCACCCGGTGACAGCACGATCATGCCCGGCCTTTTGGGGTTGATGCGAGATTTGGAGGCCAGCAGTCGCTCCTGTACCTCGGCGCGAAGCCGATCGAAGTCGAGCTGTGGTGCGGGCTGCCACTCGTACTGGCTGAACGGATCCACGATGCAGGTCAGCCGGTCCGTCGGCCCCATGGCGATGGCAAAATCCTTGACCCTGCCCGACCCATCGTGCGTCGGCAAAAAGGCGACCCGGTTGCCGGAATCGGACAGCAGCTTGGCGGTGGCGAACAGGTCCAGACCGTGCAGCGAAAAGCCCGTGTCGGCGGCGGTCGCCGCCATTTCGGGAA
Organism: uncultured Acetobacteraceae bacterium; assembly: GCA_903877125.1. Taxonomy (GTDB): domain Bacteria; phylum Pseudomonadota; class Alphaproteobacteria; order Acetobacterales; family Acetobacteraceae; genus Rhodopila. The sequence continues at coordinate 39,006 of CAIRCM010000136.1, forward strand.
ACAGCGGATGGTGCGACCAGCATTCGTTGAAATAGCGGAAAGCCGCGGCCACGGTGCTCGCGACCGAGGCCTCATCGGTTGCCGCGCAAGCCCAATGCGGGTCGGCAATGCCAGTGCGCAAGGTGCGTATCGCCCAGGCGAGCGGATATCGCGCGAAGCTCGACAGGTGTTTGGTGTTTTCGGCCGCGGCGGCCTCGCTCAGATCGGTAGCCAGCAGCCCGCTTGTCAGACGATCGTAATCCGCCTCCAGCGCATCCAGCCAGTCAGGCGTGAACGCCACCACGTCGGATGCGGGGCCGGCGGGTTGATAGATGCGCATGAGACGGTCGAGTTCTTCCCGCCCGGCGAGTACCTGGCCGGGCGGGATCGAAGCACCCTCCGGCGGGATTTCAGCCGAGCGGTCGAGGGGGATGACGGCGGCCGGGGGGCTGTTGAGGGCTGACAGGCCGGGCGTGGTGGTGATCGCGTTACAGGCAGCGCACTGAAAATCCACCGCCAGAAAATTCTTCGGATCGTAACCGCGCACCAGCTCAGACTGCCCGCATCGGCAGTTCAGCACACCGGTACCATGGCCTAGGAAGATTGGTCGACCGGGGGCCTGCGCGAAATGCGGTGCCCGCTCCATCGTCGCGGCTGCCGCTTGCGTCACATCCAGGAAAACAGGCTCGAGAACCAGCCGCGCTGTTTATCCTGGAAGATGGGCGTCGTGCCGGTGGTCGGCGGTGCACCAAGGGCTGCATTGGCCTTGACCCGTTCCGCCTCGGCCGCCGGATTGACCACGGCGCTGTTGGGATCGGATTTGCGCCAATAGAGCAGACGATCGACGAAGCCGCGATCAGCGTTGTCGACCCGGGTGTCCCTATCGACCTGGGTGCGGATATTGGGCGGCGCATCCGGCCCGGTTTGTGCCAGCAGGGCGCTTTGGCCGGGGCTGGTCGCGGGGGCAGGCGTGTTCAGGGCGGATTGCGGGACCAGCACTTCCTGCGCTTGGCGCGGTGCCGACGTCTCCTGCGGCCGCGGGGCGCCCGGCCGCGGCGGGCGGAGGTTGTAATCCGGCGGCAGAGACAACAGCGCCCGTGTCGTCACCAGAAACTCGTCCGGCGCGTCGCGGGTGAGGCCGAACGTGCGGGCGAGGCCGCCGTTGTCACAGCCGGCCAGCAGCACAACACTGCCGGTCACGAGCAACGCACGGGTGAAGGGCCGTTGAAGATGGTTCTTTCGCATAGGGCGACTTCTTACTCGGGGAAGGCCTTGGGCCGCAAGGCGCGGATTGGGTTGCGGGTGGGCGAATCTGGGCAGCTTCCGACATGCGGGAGGACCGTCTAGCCTGCCGGGAAACGTCCAAAGGTGCTTTCATGACACTTCCCCTCGGCAATCTGCCGGACACAAGGTATCCCGACCCCCGGATCGAACCGTTGGATGCGCGTTTCGTCTACAAGCAGGGCAATGCGGCGATCGAGCGGATCGCGACCGGTTTTCGCTGGGCCGAGGGGCCGGTGTGGTTCGGCGATCATGGGTGCCTGATCTTCAGCGACATTCCGAACAATCGCATGATGCGGTGGCAGGAAAGCGACGGGCATCTGTCGGTTTTCCGCGCGCCGTCGCATTACACCAACGGCAACACCCGTGATCGGCAGGGGCGGCTGATTTCCTGTGAGCATGACTCGCGCCGGGTGACCCGCACCGAGCTGGATGGTTCGGTCACGGTGCTGATCGATCGGTTCGACGGGCGGCCGTTGAACGCGCCCAACGATGTCGTGGTGGCCAGCGACGGTGCCGTGTGGTTCACCGATCCGGGTTATGGCATCGACGGGCCGTATGAGGGCCACGCCGCACCGGCAGAACTGCCACGAAATGTTTATCGGTGGGATTCCGGGACGGGTGCGGCCACGGTGGTCGCGGACGATTTCGTGCGTCCCAACGGGATCGGATTTTCGCCCGACGAACGCAGGCTGTATGTCGTCGATTCCGGCATCTCCCACGGTGGGCCCGCCCATATCCGGGTTTTCGATGTCGATGGCGCGGTGTTGCGCAACGGCCGGGTGTTTGCCGACGATTTTCTGCCAGGCATGACCGACGGCCTGCGGTGCGACGTCGATGGCAATGTCTGGTGCAGCATGGGGTGGGGCGATCCGGCCGAGGACGGGGTACGCTGCTACGCGCCTAATGGCGATCCGATTGGCAAGATTCATCTGCCCGAAAGCTGCGCCAATCTTTGTTTCGGCGGGCCCAAGAAGGACCGGCTGTTCATGTGTGCCAGCACTTCGGTTTACGCTCTCTATATCAACGGAAAGGGGACGGGGCTATGACCGACGTATTTGCGTATGTGGGCGGCTATACGACACCGGATCGGGACGGCCGGGGCAACGGCATCAATGTCTACCGTATCGACGCCAGCAGCGGTGCCTGGACCCACCTGCAAAATATCGGCGGGCTCGAAAATCCGTCGTTGTTCACGTTGAACCGTGCGGGCACGCGGCTTTGGTCGGTGCATGGCGGGCGCAGTCTGATCAGCGCGTTCAGCATCGATCGGGTGTCCGGGCATCTGACGCTGCTCAACCAGCAGGATTGCGGCGGGACGAATCCGGTCGATACGGCACTCGATCCCAGCGAACGGCATCTGGTAGTGGCGAATTACGGGACCGGATCGGTCGCGGTGCTGCCGCTTGCCGACGATGGGCGGGTCCTGCCGGTCAGCCAGTCCGTTACGCTGGAAGGCACGCCCGGCCCAGATCCGGTGCATCAAACCCAATCCCACCCGCATGCCGCGATTTTCGACCCGAGTGGGCGTTTCGTGGTGATTCCGGACAAGGGTTTCGATCGCACGTTCTTCTTCCGCTTCGATGGCGGGCGGATCGCGCCGACCGCGCAAGGCTCGATCGCCTCGAAAACCGGTGCGGCGCCGCGGCACACGATTTTTCACCAAACGTTGCCGATTTTGTACGTCAACAACGAGCTGGATTCAACCGTGACCGTTTTCGACTGGAATGCCGAGACGGGGCATGCGACGGAATCGCAGGTGGTGACCACGCTTCCCGGCGGCCATCAAGGGCGAAACACCACGGCGGAAATCGCCACGACCCGCGACGGGCGTTTTCTTTACGTATCCAACCGCGGGCAGGACAGCATCGTGTTGTATAATATCGATCCGACCAACGGGCATCTTTCCTATGTCGAACATATGCCGACAGGCGGCACGCGCCCGCGGTTTTTCACGTTGAAATTGGCCGAAAGTCATATCTTCGCGGCCAATCAGGACAGCGACGACATCACTGTATTCGCGGTCGCGTCGGATACGGGGCGTTTGACTCCGACGGGGACGCGAATTCATGTTGGCAGCCCGTCGGCGATCAGTTTACTGTCAGCCCCTTGAACAACGGGAACGAGTCGGGCGAATAATACGATTCGCTTGCCGCATTGTAAAACAGGGAAACGCAATGGCTAAAGCTGCTCCGAAAAAGAAATCCAGCGCCAAAAAGGCTGCTCGGACTTCCGCCAAGACCGAAACGCCGGCCAAGAAGAAGGCCGCACCAGCGAAAGCCGCCGCGAAAAAGGCCGCGCCGAAGAAGGCCGCTACGGCCAAGGCGCCCGCGAAACGTCCGGTGGGACGTCCGCCAGCAGCGAAAAAGGCAGCCGCGAAAAAGGCAGCCCCACCCAGCCGGCGTCCGGTCGGACGGCCACCGGGCAAAAAGACCGCGGCCAAAGCAACCGCGAAACGTCCCGTCGGGCGTCCGCCGGCAAAGAAAAAAGCCGCTGCCGCCAAGTCCGCCACCGCCAAGGTTGCCGCGAAGCGTCCCGTCGGGCGCCCGCCCGGCAAAAAGAAAGCCGCCGCGCCAGTCAAACGCGGTCGCCCCGCCGCGAAAAAGGTCGCCACCCAGGCCTTCACCGTCAGCCATTGGAACGAGGCGGATTTCAAGGCAGATGGACTGCGGTCCTACGCGCATTACCGCGACCTCGGCATAGCCGCGGCGACCAACGGTCTGTGCCAGGCGCACGTCATCCGCCTGATCCCGCCCTGCACCGACGAAGTGCGCAAGCGGCATATCCACGAAACCGAACTGCAATTGATCTACGTGCTGAAGGGCTGGATCAAGAACGAGTTCGAAGGTCACGGGGAGCAGATGATGTCCGCCGGAACCTGCTGGCTACAGCCGCCGGGGATCAAGCATACCGTGCTGGATTACTCCCCCGATTGCGAAATGCTGGAAATCATCGTCCCGGCGGATTTCAAAACTACCGAAGTCGCGTAAAAGAACCGTGACGGCCGTCCGGAACCAACCGGACGGCCAAGCAATGTTGGGAGGATCGATCATGACGGGCTTGAACCGCCGTACACTGTTGTCCGCCGCCGCTGCCGCGCCAGTGGTGCTGCGCCATGCGCGCGGCGAAACCCCCATCAAGATCGGCATGCCCCTGGCGCTGACCGGCCCATCCGGTGAGATCGGCCAGCAGATGCGCCATGGCGCCGAGTTCTGGCTGAAGGAAGTCAACGCCGCCGGCGGGCTGCTCGGCCGGCAGGTCGCGCTGCAGATCGAGGATACCACCGGCGATCCCGCGACCTGCGTGCGCAAAGCGCAGGAGGTCGTGGAACGCGACGGCTGCAAGCTGCTGTTCGGCATGGTGCTGTCGTCGGAAGCGCTCGCGGTGGTGCCGAAACTGGCCGAATGGAACGCGATTTTCATGTCGTCGGACAACGGCGACGGACGGCTGACCGGATCGTCGTTCGTGCCGAATTTCTTTCGCGCGAACATTTCGGGGCCGATGGAAACGCGCGTGATCTCGCTGTGGCTGCGCGAAGGGCAGATGAAGAAATTCTTCGCGCTGGGCATGGACTATGCCTGGGGCCACAACAGCATCGGCGTCTTCAAGGACGAGGTGACAAAAGCCGGCAAAACCTTCCTTGGCGACGTTTATTCGCCGATTGGGACGAAGGACTTCTCGACCTATATCACCAAGATCCGGCAGTCCGGCGCGGACGGGTGTTTCCTGGTGCTCCAGGGCGACGACAATGCCGCCTTCCTGTCGCAGGCGCATGAATACCGGCTGTCGGACAGGGTGCAGCTGATCACCTCGATCGTCGATTTGAATTCGATCCATGCGGTGGGCGATGCGGCCATCGGTCTCGCCGGATCGACCCGCTATGTGGCCACGATCGATAACCCGGCCAACAAGGCGTTCGTGGCCGATTGGCAGAAGCAATTCAACGCGCTGCCCGACGTGTTCGAGGGCGAGCAGTATCAGGCCTGCAAAATGTTGCAGGCCGGGATCGAGGCAGCGAAGAGCATTGATGCCGAAAAGCTGCGCCCGGCGCTGGAGGTGGCAACGATCGACAGCATCAAGGGCAAGATCGCGATGCGCGCCTGCGATCATCAGGCCGTGCAAGGCGGGTATATCGTGAAGGTGAAGAAGCAGGACGGCGCCAAATATCCAGTGCCCGAAATCATCGCGACTTTCCCCGGCGACAAAGTCACGCCCGCATGCCGGCAGATGACGTTCGAAAGCTGATGGACGTCTCGGCGTTTCTGGTCACCCAGAGTCTGAATGCGCTCTCCCAGGCGGCACTGCTGTTCTTCCTGGGATGCGGCTTGACGCTGATCTTCGGCATCATGCGCATCGTCAACTTCGCGCACGGCGCGTTCTTCATGCTCGGCGCCTATGTCGGCTGGTCCGCGGTCGGACTGACCGGCAGCTTCTGGGCCGCGCTCCTGTTCGCCCCCATCCTGGTGGGCGGCTTCGGTGCGGCCTTCGAAATGGGCCTGCTCCGCCGGCTCTACGGACGCGACGGGCACGCGTTCCTGATGGTCACGTTCGGTCTGACGTTGATCATGGGGGAGGCAATCCGGCTGATCTGGGGCGTGAACGCGCTCCAGGTCGAAATCCCGAAATTGCTGTCCGGCATTGTCTTCATCCTTGATGAGCCGTTCCCGATCTATCGCCTGTTCCTGGCCGGCGCCGGGATCGTCGTGGCCATCGGGATCTGGCAGTTTCTGGAACGCACGCGCCTCGGCTTGCTGATCCGGGCGACGTCGCAGAACGCGGAAATGGTGCATGCGCTGGGAACCGACGTGCGCCTGGTCCGATCCGCGGTCTTCGGCATCGGCTGCGGGTTGGCCGGCATCGGCGGTGTTCTGGCGGCGCCGATGGTCACCGCGTCGCTGGGCATGGCACCCAACGCGGTGATCGATACGTTCGTGATCGTGATCATCGGCGGCATGGGCAGCTTCCTCGGCTCGATGATCGGCGCCGTGCTGGTGGCCTTCGTGCAGGTCTTCGGCAGCTATTTTTTCCCCGATTTCGCGATGTCGTTCATGTACCTGATCATGGCGACGATCCTGGTCTTCCGCCCCGGCGGCCTGCTGGGGAAGGAGGCTTAAGGACATGCGCATGCTGCTTGCCGTCGCGCTGCTGCTGGCGCTGCTGCCGTTTGGCCTGCCGCCCTATGCCATGACCCTACTGACCGAGGCATTGATCATGGGCCTGTTCGCCATGAGCCTCGATCTCATGGTCGGCTACGCTCGGCTGATCTCCTTCGGGCACGCCGCCGCTTATGGGCTGGGGGCCTACACCTGCGGAAATATCCTTCTGCACACCGATATTCCGCTGCCCTTCGCGGTGCTGCTCGCCGGACTGTTCAGCGGGATCGTGGCCATCGGCGTGGCATGGGTCTGCACCCAGGCCACCGGCGTTTCATTCTCGATGCTGACGCTGGCGTTCGCGCAATTGCTGTACGCCGTGGCCTTCAAGTGGACTCCGGTGACCGGCGCATCGGACGGGCTGGCTGGGATTCCGCGCAGCCCGGGCCCGTTCGGCGTCACCTGGTTCGCGACGAAATCGGGCTTCTATTACCTGACGATGGCGTGCCTGATCGGTGGCTTCTTGTTCGCCCGAGCACTGGTGCGCTCACCCTTTGGGGCGGTGTTGCGAGGGATACGGGAGAATGAGGCCAAGACCCTCTCCCTCGGCTACAACACCCGTCTCTACAAGATCGCGGTCGTCGCCGCGTCCTACATGCTGGGTGGGCTGGCGGGCGCGCTTTATGCCCCCTTCGCCGGGTTCGCGAACACCGAACTGCTGTTCTGGCTGCTGTCCGGTCAGGTGCTGATCATGGTGATCGTCGGCGGCACCGGCACCCTCGTCGGTCCGATCCTGGGCGCCGTGTTTTTCCTGTTCGTGCAACAGCAGCTATCGACATACACCGATTCCTGGGCCCTGTTCTTCGGCGTGATCTTCATCGGTTTCGTGCTGTTCGCCCCGGAAGGGATCTTGGGCCTGGCCCGTCGCTGGACGAGGGCGCACTGATGTCGCTTTTGGAACTGCAAGGCCTGACCAAGCGCTATGGCGGAATCGTCGCGGTCAACGACGTGACGATGGCGGTGGAAGAAGGCGAGGTCAGAGCCGTGATCGGTCCAAACGGCGCGGGCAAGACCAGCCTGTTTCACTTGATCACCGGCGTCGTGAAACCGACGGTGGGCGAAATCCATTTCGGCGGACACCGCGTGTCGGCCATGCCGGCGTTCGGCCGATGCCAGCTCGGGATGTCGCGCACGTTCCAGATCACCGCGCTGTTTCCTGAAATGTCGGCACGCGAGAACACACGGCTCGCCGCCCAGGCCCGCGACCCCAAGCGCTGGCTGCCGCTTGGCGGCGGCGGGGTGTTCGCCGAAGCCGCGCGGCGCGGCGACGCAGCCCTCGAACGGCTCGGCCTGACCCATGTTGCCGAACGCCCGGCGGGCCTCCTGTCGCACGGCGATCAGCGCCTGCTGGAGGTCGCGATGGCCCTCGCCCAGCAACCGCGTCTGCTGCTGATGGATGAGCCGACGCAAGGCCTGTCGGTCGAGGAAACCGCCCAGGCAGTCGATGTGCTCGCCGGCCTGTTCGCCGGTGGCGGCCTGACGGTTCTGCTGGTGGAACACGATATGGAGGTCGTCTTCCGCCTCGCCACCAAAATGACCGTGCTGCACCGGGGTACGGTGATCGCCGATGGCGATCCCGACTCGGTCAAGGCCGATCCGGTGGTGCAGGACGCCTATCTCGGAGGCTATGCCTGATGCTGGTGATCGAGGGTCTCAACACCCATTACGGCGCCAGCCATGTGCTGCAGGGTGTCGATCTCACCGTCCCGGTGGGGCGGATCTGCGCCCTGCTGGGGCGCAACGGGGTGGGCAAGACAACGACGATGCGCAGTGTGATGGGACTGGTCCGCCCCACCAGCGGCCGCGTGCTGCTGGACGGCACCGACATCGCCGGTTGGCCGGCGCATCGGGTCGCCCGGGCCGGGGTCGCCTATGTGCCGGAAGGACGGCTGATCTTCCCCGACCTGACCGTGATCGAGAATATCGAGGTCGCGCAGCGCATTCCCGCGAAAGCATGGCCCATCCCCAGGCTGCTGGAACTGTTCCCGTCCCTGAAAGAACGGGCCCGTAACAAGGGCGCCCACTTGTCCGGCGGGGAGCAGCAGATGCTCGCAATCGCCAGGGCGTTGGTCAGCGATCCCAAGGTGCTGCTGCTCGACGAGCCGAGTCAGGGGCTGGCCCCGCTGGTGGTCCGGGAACTGGCACGGGTGATCCAGTTGCTGTGCGACGACGGGGTTACAATTCTGCTGGTCGAGCAGAACATGAAACTGGCCGAGGCGGTCGCCAGCGAACTGCACATCATGGTCAAGGGCCGCATGGTCTACGGCGCGTCGCCGGAAAAATTCCGAGCCGAAGAGCAAGAGATCAGGCGGCGTTACTTGACGGTATAACCGGGGCCGGATCGGTCGGCCGGACCGCTTACGCTCACAGGTAGAATGCAATCTGACGTTCGATGTCGTCCGTCAGGCGCCCGCCGCCGCGGGCCACCAGATCGGACACGGCTTTCTCGGCGTCGGCGCGCCGGTTGTCGGCGAGGGCATCGAGCATGCACCGCCAGATCGAGTGGTGTTGCGGGTCCGCGACAGGAGCGGGCGTCAGATCGCGGGGATGATTGATGAAACTCATGGCTGTTGTTCCTTTTCCGGTGGCGCGTTCAGAAGGGCGGCATGTGCCGAAGCATCTCGGGGTCGGCGTCTTCGAAGAATGAAGGCAGGCGATCCAGCGTGCGGTAAGCCCAATCGGCGAAAAGCGCCCAAAGGTTGCTTTGGTGGCCGGTGGTGGTCGCTGTCGACATGGTGGTTCTCCTTGGTCCGGCGCTTGAGATTTTCTGCCGGCGAACCGAAAACTATGCCCTGAAAATAACGGCGACAAACGATGTTTCCTCGCGGGTCGATTTAGATTATCTCATGTGTGATGACCCACGGCCTACTCCCGCTGAACGCCCTCCGTGCCTTCGAGGCAACCGCCCGTCATCTGAGCTTCAAGAATGCCGCGGAGGAACTGTTCGTCACCCCCGCGGCCTTGAGCCATCAGATCAAGGCGCTGGAGGAATTCTTCGGCCAGGCGTTGTTCACCCGGAAATTGCGCGCCATCGAACTGACTCCGGCGGGCGAGGCCTTGTATCCTGGCCTGCGGCTGGCCTTCGCGCAGATGCGGCAAAGCGTCGAACTGCTCAACCGCATGCCGAGCGACAACGTGCTGGTGGTTAGCGCATCGCCAGGATTTACCGCGAAATGGCTGGCACCCCGGCTCTGGCGCTTCATGCAGGCCAGTCCGGAGATTGAAACCAGGGTATCCGCGAGCTTCGGACTCGCGAATTTCGTGACCGACGGCGTGGATATCGCCATTCGCAACAGCCGCAGCCGGGCAACCGGCCTTTGGTCGCGGCCGCTGTTTCCGGTGACGCTGCTCCCGGTGATCAGCCCCAAGCTGGTTGCTGAAAAAGCCCTGTCCGTCCCCGCCGACCTCACCCGAATCGCGCTGATCCACGACGACATGCTCGGTGCGGTCACCGGCACGCCGCGCTGGGCGGATTGGTTCGCCGCCGCGGGAATTTTGGAGCCGCACACCGGGACCAATCTTCGTTTCACCAGCCCCGATCACGCCTTGGACGCGGCCGTGGAGGGCGCGGGCGCGCTGCTCGCCCATCTCGTGATGGCATATGATGACCTGCGGACGGGCCGGCTGGTTTCCCCCTTTGGGCCACGTATGGAAACCCCCCACCATTTTCAGCTGGTGGCGCCGGAATCCCATTTGCAACAGCCGAAAGTGAGGGCTTTCGTCGATTGGATCGTATCCGAGGCGGATAGTTTGTCTGACGCCGTATAATCGGCTGCCCTTCACAGGGCGACGGCGACCCCCGCGAGACCGCCCAGAACCACGACCAACAAAGGCGGCGCGCGCCAGACGACCAGCAGCACGAAGCCGGCGATCGCGATCGCGCAGTCGCTCGGCCGCGACACCGACCCGGTCCAGACGGGATTGTAGAGCGCGGCACCCAGCACCCCGACGACTGCGGCGTTGATGCCGCGCATCGCGGATTGGGCATCGGGACGGCCGCGCAGCGCATGCCAGAATGGAAGCGTGCCAGCCATGGCGAGGGTGCCGGGAACGAAAATCGCCAGCAGGCCGATGACCGACCCGAGGACCCCGCCCGGTCCGATGTTGGACACCGCGCCAAGGTAGGCGGCGAAGGTGAACACCGGTCCGGGCATAGCCTGAGTGACCCCGTAGCCGGCCAGAAAGCTGCTGTCGGACGCCCACCCGGGCACCACCACTGCATCGCGCAACAACGGCAAAACCACATGACCGCCACCGAAGACCAGGGCCCCGGCCCGGTAGAACGCGTCCCACAATGCCAAGACCCCCCCGGCGGGAATGAACGCGATCGCCAGCAGTGCGAAGAACCCACCGAGGCATACCATCCCAGCGGTGCGCGACACCGGCATCGCCATCGCATCGTCCGCCGGTTCAACCGTGGCTCGGCAGAACACCAGTCCAGCCAGACCGCCCGCGACGATGACGCCGACCTGGCTGAGCGAGCCGGGCGCAAGCAGGACTGGGATTGTCGCGAGGGCCGCGATGGATGCCCGTTGCCGATCGGGACAGAGGCTGCGTGCCATCCCCAATACGGCCTGCGCGACGATCGCGACGGCGACCAGTTTCAACCCATGCAGCAACCCCGCGCCGGTCGTGGACTGCCCGATATGGCCCGCGCCGAACGCGAACAGCAGCATCAGGATCGCCGATGGAAGGGTGAAGCCAGCCCAGGCCGCCAGCCCGCCCAAGGCGCCGCCGCGCATCAACCCGATCGCGAAACCGGTCTGGCTGGACCCCGGACCCGGCAAAAACTGCGACAGCGCGACGACATCGGCATAGGCCCGCTCGCTCAGCCAGCGTCGGCGCTCCACGAATTCGGCGCGAAAATAACCGAGATGCGCGACCGGGCCGCCGAAGGATGTGACGCCCAGGCGAAGAAACGCTGAAAAGACCTCGGCCACGTTGCCGTTCTGCTGGGACATTGGGTGGGCCAATCCTGTTGCCGGGGAATGGTTAGCTCAGTGGGCGGTCGGGTCAATCGGAGAGCCGGAGAAATTTCGGCGGCGCCGCATCCACCTGTGTTCGGCGGGCGTAACCCTATCAGCGGCCACGATCCGCCGCTTCACCCGAGAGGAGTCCATCCCATGAAACGCACTGCCTTGCTCGCCGCGTTCGTCGTCGTTGCGCTTCCCGCTTTCGCCGCCACTATGGACAACACCGTCATGGTCGGCGGTCAGGCCATGTATCCGTCGAAAACCATCGTCGCCAACGCGGTCAATTCCGCCGATCACACCACGCTCGTCGCCGCGGTGAAGGCCGCGGGTCTGGTCGATACGCTGAACAGCAAAGGTCCGTTCACGGTCTTCGCCCCGACCAACGAGGCCTTCGCTGCCCTGCCGGCCGGCACGGTCGATACGCTCGTCAAACCGGAAAACAAGGCCACGCTGACCAAGATCCTGACCTATCACGTGGTTGCCGGCGACTACGACACCACCAAACTGCGGTCGATGATCGTCGAAGGGCACGGCAAAGCCATGCTCAAGACGGTCGAGGGCGGCAGGCTGACGCTGATGATGAACGGATCGAACAACATCGCGATCACCGATGAAAAGGGCAACGTCGCCGACATCGCGATATCCGATGTGCATCAGTCGAACGGCGTGATCCAGGTGATCGATCGCGTTCTGATGCCGGGCTAACCGATCGTCGTACGAACCAAGGCGGGGACGGTCTGTCCGTCCCCGCCGCTTTTTTTACGCGCTGTTCAGTTTACCCGCGACAACGTGCCACCATACACGACCGGGCCGGTTGGCTGTCCGGTCGGCGACCCACCCCTTGGTTCCAGGCTCACCAGAAGCTGTGTGTCGGGCGCCAACGACGCGATCAGCGCTCGGCCCGCGACCGGCAGCACCCCGAGCGAACGCGGCTTCGCATCTCCCTTGGCCAGCGCCCAGAGTTCCAGGTCCTTGTCGGTCGGGACCTGGATCGCGCCGTTCGGGCGGATCGTCAGCCGGCCACCGCTTTCCTCCGTCGCCAGCAACACCGCCGTCCCGTTCGCGATGGGCGCGAGGACGGCGACATGCGCCGGTTCGGGGCGACGCAGGACGAGGAACGCCGCGAGCGATGCCGCGATCGCCAGCGAGGCGATGGTGCCGATTTGCCATTGGCGCACACGGCGCAGCGGCACGACGTTGCTGGTGGTCGAGCCGGTCGCCTGCTCAATCCGCGCCCACAGTCCGGCCGGCGGTTCGACCGGCTCCGCGATCGCCGCCATCGGCGCCAACCGCCGCTCCCAACGCGCGACTGCCCCGGCGAAGGCGGGATCTTGCGCGATGCGCTGTTCCGCGGCTCGGCGCTCCTCGGGATCGAGCGTGCCGAGCACGAATTCGCCGGCGAGGGCATCGGATTCGTCGCGATCGGTCATGCCGCCAGACACTCCCTCAGGGCCAGCAGGCTTCGGCGGATCGCCGATTTCACGGTTCCCAGGGGAATGCTGAGCTTTAGTGCGAGTTCGCCATGCGAGAACCCGTCGACGAAGGCCATCGTCACCATTGTCCGACGGGTGGGTTCCAGTTGTTCGAGGCAGTGTTTCAGCGCCACACCCTCCGACGATGCGACCATGCGGGACAGGATGTCGGGGCTGTCGTCGGGTGCGTCCTCGCCTTCGTAGCCCAGCACCTCCCGCGCGGTGCGCCGGACGATGTCCAACGCTCGGTACCGCACCAGCGTGAACAGAAAGGCCTCGGCGCTGCCGCGTTCAGGGTCGAAGCGATGCGCCTGCTGCCAGATCTGAACGAAGGCCTCCTGCGTCGCATCGGCGGCAAGCGACGGCTGCCGGACGATGCGCAAAGCGATGCCGTGCAACTTGGCACCCCACCGGTCATACAGCATGCGAAACGCGGTCCGGTCACCGTAGGCACAACGATGCAGTAGCGTGGCGGTATCGTCGGTGAGGGCGGTGCTGTCCGGCATGCAACGCTATACGTGCGCTGCAGCCCGGTGGATGCACCGCGCGGTTACTTTTTCTCGGTCACGCCCAGATCGCGGGCCACGACCGGTTCGTGCATCAGCCGGTTGATCTCCATCGCGTAATCCAACGCGGTATCCGGCTGGAACGACAAGTCGGGCACGGCGCGCAGTTTCATCGCCTTGGCGATTTGCCCGCGCAGATAGGGCGTGGCCCGCTTCAGTGCGGGGATCAGCGCGGCCACATCCGATCGCCCAAGGCGGGCGATGAACGCCGTCGCCCGCTTCAGATCGGGTCCGATCCGCACCTCGGTCACGGTGATGTCGGCTTCCGCGAGGTCGGGGTCGCGGAATTCATGGCGCGCGAATATGCCGGCGAGCACGTGGCGGACTTCCTCCCCCACGCGCAACTGTCGCTGGCTTGGTGCGCCGGACGCTGGCTTCTTCAACCCGGAACCATCTCCACTTCGAAGCACTCGACGACGTCGCCGATCTGCAGGTCGTGGAAGTTGGCGAACGACAGGCCGCATTCGTAGCCACGCGCGACTTCTCGGACATCGTCCTTGAAGCGCTTGAGCTGGGTGAGTTCGCCGTTGTGGATAACGACGTTGTCACGCAGCACGCGCACACCGGTGCCGCGCTTGACGAGGCCTTCGGTGATCATGCAGCCCGCGACCTTGCCGGTCTTGGTGATGTCGAACACCGCGCGAACCTCGGCGTAGCCCAGGAATTTCTCGCGTGCCTTCGGTGCCACCTTGCCGCGGACCAATTTTTCGATGTCGTCAGCGACGTCGTAGATGATCGAGAAGTAGCGAATCTCGACACCGTCCCGCTGTGCCATTTCCCGGGCCTGCGAGGTGGCCCGGACGTTGAACGCGACCAGCACCGCGTTGGATGCTTTGGCGAGTTGGACGTCGCTTTCGGTGATCTGCCCGACGCCGGCCAGAAGGACGCGGACCCGTACTTCCTCGTGCGCCAGTTTCAGCACGGTGGCCTGAATGGCCTCGGCGCTGCCCTGGACGTCGGCCTTGATGAGGACCGCGACTTCCTTCTGTTCGCCGGCCTGGATGCGGGCGAGCATCTGATCCAGCGTGCCGCGCGCGAGCGTGTTGGCGCCGGCGGTTTTGTCGCGCTGGCGACGTTGGCGGAATTCGGTGATTTCCCGCGCCCGCTGTTCGTTTTCCACGACCACGAACGGTTCACCCGCACTCGGCACACCGCTGAGACCGAGGATTTCGGCCGGCATCGACGGTTCCGCTTCCCGCAGGTTGCGACCCTTGTCGTCGAGCATCGCACGCACGCGGCCCCACTCCGCCCCCGCGACGACGATGTCGCCCTGGTAGAGGGTGCCCTTCTGCACCAGGATCGTCGCGACCGGACCGCGACCGCGATCCAGACGGCTTTCGATCACCGTGCCCTCGGCCGTGCGATCCGGATTGGCCTTCAGCTCCAGCAGTTCGGCCTGGAGCATGATGGCTTCTTCGAGCTTGTCGAGGCCGGTCTTTTTCAGGGCCGAAACTTCGACATCCTGCGTCTCGCCGCCCAGTTCCTCGACCACCACCTCGTACTGCAGCAGTTCCTGCCGCACGCGGTTGGGGTTGGAATCGGGCTTGTCCATCTTGTTGATGGCGATGATCAGCGGGGCGTTGGCGGCCTGGGCGTGTTTGATGGCCTCGATGGTCTGGGGCATCACGCCGTCGTCCGCCGCGACGACCAGCACCACGATATCGGTGACCGACGCGCCGCGCGACCGCATGGCGGTAAACGCCTCATGGCCCGGCGTGTCGATGAAGGTGATCTGGTTGGCGTTCTCGGTCATCACCTGATACGCGCCGATGTGCTGGGTGATGCCGCCGGCCTCGCCAGCCGCGACATCGGTCGAACGAAGCGCATCGAGCAAGGACGTCTTGCCGTGATCGACGTGGCCCATGATCGTCACGACCGGCGGGCGGGTCTGCAGTTCGGCATCGGTATCGACCATGCCTTCCAGCCCGGTTTCGACGTCGGATTCCGACACGCGGCGAACGCGATGGCCGAATTCCTGCACCACCAGTTCGGCGGTGTCGGCATCGAGCGACTGCGTGATCGTCGCCATCACGCCCATCCGCATCAAGGCCTTGATCACGTCGGGTGCGCGGGCGGCCATACGGTTGGCCAGTTCCTGGACCGTGATGGCATCGGGCAGAATGACGTCGCGAACGACCTTCACCTGATCGGCGCGCAAGCGCTCCAACTCCGCCTGACGGCGTTCGCGCTCGCGTTGGCGGCGTACGGAGGCGAGTGAACGGACGCGATCGTCTTCACCCTCGATGGCGGCCTGCACGTCGATGCGGCCGGCGCGGCGGCGGTCGTTCGTGCCGCCTTTCGGCGCGACAACGGGGGGGCGCCGGGCGGGGGCGCCGCCGGGGCCGGGGCGGCGAGCCGCGCGGCTTTCCTCTTCTTCTTCGGGCCGTCCACCGGGACGCAGGCGCAGTGTTTCGGCGGCCGACGACGGCGTCGCCGGGCCTGGCTTGGCGGCTGGTTTTGCCGCGGGTTTGGCTGGCGCGGCTTCCGCGGGTGCCTTGGCGACCACGGGTTCCGGCTTGGCGGCCGGGGTCGGCGCTGGGGCAGGGGTTTCCTCGGGTTCCGGCGCTTTGCGGCCCGCGGCGAGGTCAGCGGCGGCCGCGGCGGCTGCCTTGGCTTCTGCAATGCGGCGGGCTTCAGCCTCGGCCTTCTCGCGGGCCTCTTCCTCGCGCCGGCGGTTTTCTTCCGCCTGCGAGAGGATGGAGATGGTTTCCTGCTCGCGCCGTTCGGCTTCGCGGCGGGCAGCCTCGCGCTGCTGTTCGAGCAGCACCTTTTGCCGGGTGGCGAGTTCCGCCTCCGTCAGCGCCCGACCGGCGCCGGGCGCCGGGCGCGCGGCAGGTCCAGGTGGGCGCGGTGCCGCGGGGGCGCCGAGCGGCCGAGGGGCCGGCGCACCGGCTGCCGCGGCGGGGTTGGGGATGGGGGCACGCTTCTTGCGCACCTCGACCTGTACGACTTTCGAACGCCCGTGGCTGAAACTCTGCCTGACCGAGCCCGCGTCGACGGTACGACCCAATCCAAGCGTTCCCGAGGGGCGCAGAGAGAGTCTTGCTTTACCGCCGTCCTGATCGTTGCCTTCGCTCATATTACCCGCTGGCACCCATTTCTGCGTTCAAAACCGCGATCGTCCTAATTCTCAGTCCGGCAAGCCGTCCCGCTTCGATTGCGAGGGACTCGGCCAGTTTTCCTGGTGCGATCGCGACATGCACCACGAAATCCCGTCCGAAAAGCCTGCCCATCGCCGCACCCGGCAAAGGGTCCATAATCAACACCGACGACGAAACGCCCGACAAAAACCGGGCTTTTTCGGGGCCGCTGCCATCCGAAGCCTGCAGGATCAGGCGGGCACGATTGGCACGCATCCATTCGCGCGCCTTTTCGAACCCCGCCATGGCCTGACCGGCTCTGCGCGCTAAACCCAACAACTCCGCGATCCGCCGGACCAGCGCTTCCTCTAGCACGGAAGGGAGGTTCGAGGGCACGGCAACCGGCCCGCGTGCAGCTCTTGCGAACGCACGCACAAGCTGACGGTGGCTGTCCGCCTCAGCGCGTCCGGGTTCTAACACATCCCCGCGCGCGCTCAACCAAATTCCCCGCCCCGGCAGCCGCGCGGCAAGATCGGGCACGATGGCGCGATCCGGTCCAACGACAAAGCGGATCATCTGTTCCTTCGGCAACCGCTCGCGTGTGACGACGCAGCGGCGGAGCGGACCGGTTTCCAACTCCTCGTCGGCGTCGTCGGGTTCTGTGAGGGCGAGTTCAGTCGTGGCCCGCCTCCTCAGCGACTTCGGCCTCGAGAGCCGGTTCTTCCTCGTCGAACCAGTGGGCACGCGCGGCCATGATCACCGCATTGGCGGTTTCTTCGTCCATCGCTTCGGCACCGACGATGTCCCGCAACTCGTCGCCCGCGAGGTCGGCGAGATCGTCGAGCGTCTTCACGCCCTTCTCGCCCAGCGCCACAAGCATGGCCGGGGTGAAAATTTCGAACGACGCGACGTCGTCCGTCACGCCCAGCGCGATGCGCTTGTCGCTGAGCTCGTTGTCGCGCTGAGTCAGGAAGGCTTCCGCGCGGCGGACCAGTTCCTCGGCGACGGAGTCGTCGAAGCCCTCGATGGCCGCGACTTCTTCGATCGGCGTATAGGCCAGTTCCTCGACGGTGTTGAAGCCTTCGGTCACCAGCAGCGCGGCAATGACGTCGTCCACATCCAGTGCTTCGACGAACAGGCCGGAGCGGCGGCGGAATTCTTCCTGGCGGCGTTCGGATTCCTCGGCTTCCGTCAGGATGTCGATGTCCCAACGGGTGAGCTGCGAAGCCAGACGCACGTTCTGCCCCCGACGGCCAATCGCCAGCGACAACTGCTCGTCCGGCACCACGACTTCCACCCGGCCGGCTTCCTCATCGAGCACGACCTTGGTCACCTCGGCCGGGGCGAGCGCGTTCACCACGAACGTGGCGGCCTGCGGCGACCAGGGGATGATGTCGATCTTCTCGCCCTGAAGTTCCTGCACCACAGCCTGCACGCGCGAACCACGCATACCGACGCACGCGCCGACCGGGTCGATCGAACTGTCGCGGCTGATCACCGCCATCTTGGCGCGGCTGCCAGGGTCGCGGGACACCGCCTTGATCTCGATGATGCCATCATAGATTTCCGGCACTTCCTGCGCGAACAGCTTGGCCAGGAACCCGGGGTGGGTGCGAGATAGGAAGATTTGCGGGCCGCGCGGTTCTTCCCGCACGTCGTAAATATAGGCCCGGACCCGATCGCCGTTGCGGAAGGATTCGCGCGGGATGAGCTCGTCGCGGCGCAGCAGGGCCTCGGCCTTGCCGAGTTCGACCATCATGTTGCCGTACTCGGTGCGCTTGACGACGCCGTTGATGATTTCGCCGACACGGTCCTTGAATTCGTCGTACTGCTTTTTGCGCTCGTATTCGCGGACCCGCTGGACGATCACCTGCTTGGCGGTCTGGGCGGCGATGCGGCCGAAATCGATCGGCGGCAGCGGATCGACGATGTGCTCGCCGACCGATTTGTCGGGGAACAGCTTCATCGCGTCGCGCGACGACATCTGGGTTTCTTCGTTTTCCACCGTGTCCACGATTTCCGTCCACCGGGACAAGCGGACATCGCCGGTCTTGCGGTCGATGGTGGCTCGGATGTCCTTCTCGTGGCCGTACTTCGCCTTGCCGGCTTTCTGGATGGCTTGCTCCATCGCTTCAAGCACTTCCTCGCGCTCGATATTCTTCTCGCGGGCGACGGCGTCGGCGACCAGCAGCAGTTCGGGGCGTGCGATGGCGGTATCCATGGTCGGCCTCTTAGTTTGGCAGCGGTGATTGAGTCGTCGCGTCGATCAACGCGTCGGTGAGAACGAGCTTGGCTCGACGGATGTCGGCCAACGGCAAAGCGACTTCCTTGCCATCGTCGAGCCGCATATGGGCGTGGGTTTCGTCGGCGCCGAGGGCGACGCCGGAAAAGCGTTTACGACCCTCGACCGGGAAGATCGTTTCCGCTCGGGCAAGATGGCCGGCGTAGCGAACCCAGTCTTTGGGGCGGGTCAAGGGGCGGTCGATGCCGGGCGAGCTGACTTCCAAGGTCCAGGGACCAGGCATGGGGTCGTCGACCTGGAGCATGGTGCTCACCTGGTAGCTGACAGTCTCGCAATCCTCGACAGCGATCGGTGCCCCGTCGGCGCGATCGATCATGATCTGCACGGTGGGGTTCTGGCGGCCGAGCACGGCGACGCGCACGACCTCGTAGCCCATGAATTCAAGGGTCGGGCCAAATATCGCGGTGAGCCGGGATTCGAGGCTCGTGTGGTTGGGTTCGGTGTCCAAAAACAAAAAAAGGCGGCCGGCGAAGGCCACCCCCCTATAGCCAGCGGAGAATGAGTGAGAACTTTACATAGACCGGGAGGGGGCAGGTTGCAAGGCGGGGATCGAGGGCGACGGAACAACGGCGACTTTATTATCGGTGTCGTTTAACAGGAACCCCGGATCGCCCCGTATCCAAGGCAGCCTTGCATACGTCCCCCCGCCTTATCGCACAGCCGCCGGACAAGCCGCCGCCGGCACCGAGTCCATCACGAAATGCAGCAAACAATCGGCAAAGCCCAGCGCGAAGGCCGCGGTGTTTCCGCCGCCATGGCCGGTGATCCCCGCGGGTCGGTCGATCAACAGGAAGGCACCCACCCTCGATGGCAGGGTGTCACGATATAGGCCGACGCGACGATCCATATCGGTCACAAACCCGTCGCCGGAGAACTCAACGACCGCGACGCGCGTGGCAGGCGACCTGATCGCGCGGGTGAAGCTGTAAAGACGGGCCGTCTGGTCCGATCCATCCCCAAAATAAGCAGGAGAAACCGCGATGACAGCGTCGGCGAGGCCGGGTGTGTCAAGGATTTGCAGACTGGTCCACGCGCCGCGCGATTGTCCGCCGACAACGATCTTCCGCCAGCCCATCCGGCGTAGCGTCACGAGGGCGGATCGAAGTCCCTCGGCGGCCTCATCGGGGTAATCGTGCATCGGTTCGCGGTCGAACCTGACAACATCGAAACCGGCATTGTTGAAGGCTCGGACGTAAGGCTGTGGCTGGTGGCCGCGCGAGTCCGCCAACCCGTTCTTGCCGTGCCCCCAGACGTAAAGCCCGGTCGCGGATGCCGGCCCATGCCAGATGAACAGCGGATCGGGCACGAAGGCATGCCCGTTGATCTGAATGAGCGGCCCAGGAACGGCGTTGAGCAGTCCGGGCCCCCGGCCCGGCCAGACCACGCGCAAATCCTCCGCGTAGATCGCGCAGTTCGTCCCGCCATGCCCTGCACAGCTCGCCAATGCCTTGGCCCGAGCGTCCTCAATCGTGCCGGCCCCACCAAACCAACCGCTGTATCCGTTGCTTCCGAGTGCAAAGGCCCGCGGCAGGTTCATGAGCAGGAAACGCCCGTATTCGACCCGCCCACTCGCCGAAAGGCCGGGGACAGCGCCGACATCCAGCACCGCCGGCGCCTGCGCGAAGGCACCGGCGATCCCCAGCAGCCACAGGACCGCCACCCATAAAACAATCATCCCAGGGCGGCGGTCCATCTTGGTGGTTTAGCCGCCGCCGTTGATCGTCAGCACCGTGCCGGTTGTGTAGCCCGATGCCGGGCTGGCAAGGAACGCCACCGCGTTGCCGATTTCCGCCGGAGAAGCGGCACGGCCGAAAGGCATCGAGGCCGAAAGCTCGCGCCAGCGCGACTCATCGCCCCATTTCTCCACCGCCTCGGCCTTGCGGAGCATGATCAGCCGGTCGGTTTCCACCGGGCCGGGGTTGATCGCCACCACGCGCAGACCGTCGGCCGGGGCGCCCTTGCCCAGCGCACGGGTGAACGCCATCAGCGCCGCGTTGCCGGCGGCGCCCGCGATGTAGCCGGTGGGGAAGCTTTCCCCCGCCGCGCCGATCACGTTGATGATCACACCGGACTTCCGCGCCTTCATCTGATCGTAGACCACCCGGCAGAAGGAGATGTAGCCGAACACCTTCAGATCCCACGCCTGGCGCCACGTGGCGTCGTCGATGGCAGATACGGTGCCCGGCGGGATGGCGCCGGCGGTGTTCACGAGGATGTCGATCTCCCCGGCTTCCAGCGCGACCTTGCGCACCGCGGCGTCGGACGACAGGTCGGCCGCGATGGTGCGCACGTTCACCTGGCGGGTGGCGCGAATGCCGGCGGCGGCCTGATCGAGTTGCGCCTGGTCGCGCGCGACGAGGATGACGTTGCAGCCTTCCTCCGCCAGCACCTCGGCGGTGGCGCGGCCGATGCCTTTCGATCCGCCGGTGATCAGTGCCGTCTTGCCCGCGAGTTTCAAATCCATGTCATGCAGCCTTTCTCAGTTTACCCGATCGCGCCCGGCATGCGTCGCCGAACGCTCGGAACAATGCCAAATTGGCGGGAATTTCGTCGAAGCGCCACTCCGGGTGCCACTGCACGCCCAGTACGAAGCTGGGTGCGCCGGGATACGACACCGCCTCGACCGTGCCGTCGGGGGCGTGGGCCTCGACCGCCAGTCCGGGCGCGACGCGGTCGATGCACTGGCCGTGGCGGGAGTTCACCATGAATTCGCCGACCCCGACGATGCGGGCAAGCTGCCCGGTCGCAGCGACCGTGTGCTTCGGACCGTAGGTGATGTCGAGCGGCCCCTTGCCGCCCCGATGATCCATCCGTCCGGGCAGTTCGTGCACGCGCTGGATCAGCGTGCCGCCCAACGCGACGTTCAGCTCCTGAATGCCGCGGCAGATCGCCAGCAGCGGGATCCCGCGGGCAATGGCGGCGCGGATCAGCGGCAGCGTGGTGGCGTCGCGTTGGGCATCGTGCCGGTCGGGCGTTTCACTCTCCCCGCCCGCGTAATGGTCGGGGTGGACGTTGCTGGGGCTGCCGGGGATCAACAGGCCGTCGATGCGATCGAGCAGACCGACCTGCGCCTCCCCCATCGGGGGGATCATGATCGGCAGGGCCCCGACGCCATGCATTACCGCGGCCGCGTATCGCGACGGGGTGAGGTGATATTCCCGATCGTCGATTGTTTTGGCGCAGGCGGGGATGCCGACGACCAGATCCATGGGCGGGTTACTCCTGTTGACCGCCCATTATGTCCGGGGCCGCAGGCGATCCGCAATCACCGCGCCCAGCGAACCGCAATTGAGGATCGTCGGTAACAACAAATAAATGGACCATTGGACCAGACCCATTGTTCCCTCCGACAGAAGACAAAGGCCACGGCGGAAACTATCGACCAACGCTCCGCCACCCGGCGGAACCGGCTGGTGCCCGAGCACCGGCCAACAGCCCCTCGGTGCTCAGGTCCTCATCCAAGTCGGGCCAATGGATGCC
This sequence comes from uncultured Acetobacteraceae bacterium, assembly GCA_903877125.1. Classification (GTDB taxonomy): domain Bacteria; phylum Pseudomonadota; class Alphaproteobacteria; order Acetobacterales; family Acetobacteraceae; genus Rhodopila. Next base: position 61,292 of record CAIRCM010000136.1, read on the forward strand.
GTAACCCGCGCCGGCCAACTCCCAATGCGCGCGCTGGGTGGGGGTCGCCGTTTCCAGTCTTGGGTACCAAGCGAGCGGCACGATGATGGTGCGGCCATCCATCAGGAAGACCGACAACTCATCATCCGTCACCGCGACATCGCGCACCCGGATGTCCGCGCTTTCAGAGCGAGCCGAAAAACTCACGCCACGCCTCCAACAGTCTTGGCTCCAACTCTCGAACCAGCCGCAGGATAGCACTCAATTCGCGCCCGGCAAATCCAGCATTGCTTGCCAGCCGAACCGGCGCGAGCCATACCTTCGCGGATGCGCCGCCCTTATCGAGGTGTACGTGCGGGGATTCATTGGGTTCGTGGCTCCAGAAATAAATCCGGAAACCGTCGATTCGTGCGATCGTTGGCATCGATTTCGTCCGTAACGGCATTCGCTTTGCGCCAGCGCATGGCCAACCCCGCCGAACCGCATCTGGAAACCCCGCGCGCGGCCTCCTGTTGACCGCCCATTATGTCCGTGGCCGCAGGCGATCCGCAATCACCGCGCCCAGCGAGCCGCAGAGCATCAACGCCGCCATGCCGCGCGGGGTGCCGTCGGTCAGCAGGCCCACGAACAGCCCGCTGGTGGCGCCAAGCGAGAACTGGAACAGCCCCATCAGGGCCGAAGCGCTGCCGGCATGCGCGCCGTGCCGCGACAAGGCGCCGACGGAGGTGTTGCCGTTGCTGAAACCCTGGCAGCTCAACGCCAGCACCAGGGGGGCGACGGTCAGTGGCAGGATGTGCACGCCTGCGAAGGCCAGCACCGCCGAGGTCGCGGTGGCGCAGAGGGAAATGCGGGCAATGATCGTCAGCATCCGCGACAGACCAAGGCGGGGCAGCAGACGTGCGTTGATCTGCGACCCCGCGATCAACCCGCACGAGCAGAGTCCGAAAATCAGCGCGAACCCGGACGGTGACATCCCGTAGCCCTGGATGAACACCGGCGCCGATCCGGCGAGATAGGCGAACATGCAGAAACTGCCGGACCCGCCCATAGCCGCGTGGGTGATGAAGGTCCGCTCCCGGAGAATCAGCCTGTATCGGTCGAGCTGACCCCAGATGCCGAGTTTCACGCGACGCGATGCGGGCAGCGTTTCCGGCAGGACCCGCCAAGCCAGGAGGGAGCATGTGGCGCCGTAGATCGCCAGCACCAGGAAAATGGCTCGCCAATGGGCCACCATCAGCAACAGCCCGCCAAGACTAGGCGCGAGAATGGGCGCCACGCCCACCACCAACATCAGCCGCGACATCAGCACCGCGGCGCTCTGCCCGGTCGCGAGATCGCGCACCATCGCGCGCGCGATCACCATGCCGGCCGAAGCCCCGAATGCCGCCAGCGCTCGGAAAACAGCCAGGAACCCCAGGCTGGGCGCAAGGGCGCAGCCAAGGGTCGCGAGCGCGAAAATGCCGGTGCCCACCATCAGCGGGCGTCGGCGGCCGAAACGGTCGGATAGCGTGCCCTGGGTGACCTGACCAATCGCCAGCCCCGCGAACCAGGCCGCGAGCGTGAGCTGCGCGGTGCCGGATGCGGTGCCAAAGGAAGCCTCGACCGCCGGAAAGGCCGGCAGGTACATATCGGTCGCGGCGGGACCGATGGCGATGAAAAAGCCAAGCAGGCGAGGGAGCCAGGCTGGCATTGTCGGGGTGGTGTGCGGGGCGGCGGAACTCATGCGGGCGTCGCTATACGGCCGTGCGCCGAATTGCGCGAGTGCTTCGTTGACAAGGGCGGGCATTTTGCCTTAGTCCGCGCCCTCCGGTGATCGGAGGGGTGCCCGAGTGGCTAAAGGGGGCGGACTGTAAATCCGCTGGCGTACGCCTACGTTGGTTCGAATCCAACCCCCTCCACCAATCCCCCGGATTCAATCGCGTGTCGAAGGCCAGGGATCGCTGTCCGGAGTTGTCCGCCATGACCCCCGCGCCGCCAGCGCTCGAAACCCGCGCACTATCGAAGACCTTCGTGCGTCCGGCGGTCGATGCCCTCAACCTGTTGGTCCATCCCGGAGAATTCTACATCTTGCTCGGCGCCAACGGCGCGGGCAAAACCACCACCCTTCGCATGATTGCCGGCCTGTTGCCGCCGGACAGCGGCGACATCTTCGTGCATGGCACCGATGCGCGGGCCGACCCGCTGGGCGCCAGACGGAAGATGGCCTGGTTGTCGGACGAACCGATGATCTACGAAAAACTGTCGCCGCTCGAGTATCTCGATTTCGTCGCCGGACTCTGGGGCGTGCCGCGCGCCGTGTCGCGTCCCCAAGGTGCGGCGCTGCTCGACATGCTCGGCCTCGCCCCGTATGGGCGCGACCGATGCGAGAGCCTGTCGAAAGGCATGCGCCAGAAAGTCGCGCTGGCCGGGGCGCTGGTGCACGACCCCAAACTGATCATTCTCGACGAACCGCTGACCGGCCTGGACGCCGGGTCCGCCCGTGTCGTCAAAGCCGCGCTGCGGGACCGGCTGGCGGAAGGGGCCGCGGTGATCATGACCACGCATATCCTGGATGTCGCCGAACGGATGGCGGATCGGATCGGGGTGATCGACCAGGGACGGCTGATCGCCGAGGGCACGATGGCGGAATTGCGCCGGCAGGCGAACACGGGAGAGGCCAGTCTGGAGGATGTATTTCTCAGTCTGATCGCCCCTCAGACACCGGACGCCTGATGCAACCCGCCGGCATCGTCTGGTTCGCGGCCCACGAGGCTCGGCTTGCCTGGCGCGATTGGCGGTTGTTGAGCGGACGGGGCCGCGGCATGTTGGTCGCTCTCGCCTTGGCGTTTGTGCTGCTGCATGCGATCGCCGGCCTGATTATGCATCCCGCACCCGATCTCGCCATTCATCCGACCAAGGACGCCTTGGTGATGATCGTCAGCACGCTGGTGCTGTCGTGGTCGCTGATGCTGTCGCAGGCACTGGAACTGGTAACCCGAGCGTTTTACGCGCGCGGGGACTTGGAACTGATTTTGTCGTCGCCGGTCGAGGTCTGGCGGTTGTTCGCCGTGCGGATCGTCGCCATGGCCGTGACGTTGGCCACGATGTCGCTTGCGATCGCGGCACCCTTCATCGATGTGCTGGCATGGCGCGGGGGGGCGCGCTGGCTGGCGCTTTACCCCGAGGTGATGGCGCTGGCGACGTTCGCGGTGACTGTGGCGATCGTCGCCGTCGTCGCGATGCTCCGCACGTTCGGCCCGAAACGGACACGGGTGATCGCCCAGATCGCATCGGCTTTCATCGCCGCGATCTTCGTCGTCATCCTGCAGATCGGCGCGATTCGTTCGTTAGGTGTCGCGGATCGGATGAGGTTCCTCAGTTCCCCGTCCGTGCAGGCGAATCTCCCCGATCCCGAAAATCCGGTTTGGGGTCTTGGCTACGCGGCGATGGGATACCCGGTTTCGCTGGGCATTCTGGTCGGCGCGGCCGTACTCGCCCTTTTGGTGGTCATTGCGATCTATGCGCCACGCTTTCATCGCTATGTGCTGGCGGCCGGCGATATCGCGCACCAACGCGGCGCGCGCGGCGGGGACGGCTTCGGCCCGGCGTCGTCGCCGGCCCAGGTGCTGCGTCGGAAGGAATGGGCGCTTCTCCGCCGCGACCCCTGGCTGGTGTCGCAGACTTTGGTGCAACTCCTGTATCTCATGCCGGCGGGTTATGCGCTGTGGCGCGTCTTTTCAGTTCATATCGGTGCGGTGGCGGTGGTCGTGGTGCCGGTCCTGGTGACCGTGTCGGGACAGTTCGCCGGCGGCCTCGCTTGGCTCGCGATCTCCGGAGAGGACGCGCCGGATCTGATCGGCACCGCGCCCGTGCCGGCCTCGCTGGTGGTTCGGGCAAAGTTTGAGGCGACGGTGGGCGGCACGCTGGCGGTGTTCGCCCCGTTTCTGCTGGTCCTGCTGACGCTGGCACCGCGGGGGGCGCTCGCCGCGACCGCCGGGATCGTTCTGGCGGCAGGCTCGGCGACGGCGATCCAGTACTGGTATCGTCTGCAGGCGACCCGCGGCCGCATTCGACGCCGGCAGACCGCGTCCCGGTTGACGACCTACACCGAGGCGATCGTGTCCATGAGCTGGGCCGGCGCGGCGGCGATCGCGGTGGCGAACATCTGGCTGGCTTTCGTTCCTGCGATCGTGGCCCTATTGGTGCTGGCAATGGCCCGGTGGCTGAGGCCTCGGATTTAGGGAGTTCGCCATGTCGGTATCTGCCCACGGCCCCTTGGCCGGCGTAAAGGTCGTCGCCTGCTCAACCGCGCAGGCGGGAACAGTGCCCTACATGCTGATGGCCGATCTGGGCGCCGAGGTGATCAAGATCGAGGTGCCGAACGGCGGCGACACATCGCGCACCAACAGCGTGCTGCCGGGCATGCCCAGCACGTATTTCGAAACCAACAATCGCGGCGTGAAGAGCGTCACGCTGAATCTGAAGGCGCCGGAGGGGCAGGAGATTCTGCGCCGTCTCGTGGCTCAGGCAGATATTTTCGGACAGAACTTCCGGCCCGGCGCGGCCGAGAAAAACGGGTTCGGGTATGAGGATCTGAAGAAGGTCAATCCTCGGTTGGTTTATATGTCGATCTCCGGATACGGGCCGAAAGGCCCGCATGCCGACCTGCCCGGGACGGATTCCATGGCGCAGGCGCTGGGCGGCATCGCCGAGGCCTATTCCTCGCCGGGCCAGCCCTTGCGTAACGGGATCGTGTCGGTGGCCGATGAGACCTGCGCGATCCTCGCCTTTGGCGGCGCTTTGGCGGCGCTGACGCACGCGCGCGCGACGGGTGTCGGCCAAAAAGTCGATTGTTCGCTGCTGGGCGGGCAGATCCGGTTGATGGGATGGACCCTGACGACCACCATGTGGCGCGATGCGAACCCGGTGACAGGTCAGGCGCGCATCACCGGCACCGCCGACCGGCCGGGCATGAGCGCCAGTTTTAACGACCGCGACGGCAAGCCGCTGGTCTTTCAATTGAATGGCAACCGGGTCTGGAAGACGGCGATGACCGCCCTGGGCTTTTTCGCCACGCTGGAGGAAGCGGGCTTCGCCGATCTCGGCGTGATCATCGGGTCCGACGAAAAGCGCTCGGCTTTATTGCGGATTCTGGACGGGCTGTTCGCCACGGGGTTGCGCGACGATTGGGTGGAACGGCTGCGCGGCGCCGATATCGTCGCCGCACCGATCAATACGCTGCTGGAGGCATCGAATGATCCGGATGTGCTCGCGAACGGCTATGTGACCGAGGTCGAGTATCCCAAGCACGGCAAGACGCTGAAAGTACACGGCTCGCCTTGGCATTTCTCGGAAACGCCGGCGAAGATCGGGATCGCGCCGGAGCTGGGGGCGCACAACGAGGAAGTCCTGGCGGGGCTGGGATATTCGGCGGCGGAGATCGCTGCGTTCCGCGAGCGGAAGGTGGTTTGATGGTCAGGACGGCAGAACGGCTGTCCTGACGTCACGCCACCCGACGCACGTTCCGCCGATCTCGCCCGTGAAGAAATCGTAAAACTCCTCCAGCCAGCGCAGGAAGGTCTCCAGATCATTCTGTGTTCGCACATACGGCGTATTGCCCGGCTCCAGTGACGGACTGTGGTAGCTCAAAACGAAGACGACATGTCCGGCCGCCCTCATGAAACGTACCAGGCGTTTGGCCTCCTCGATCCGGATGCCCTCCGGTGTCAGTTTGATCCGTTCGAGCAACCCGAGCCGTGAAATGACAGATGGCAGGCGCACCCGCTCGCTGGCCCGGCTGAACGCCGCCGAGGTAAACGCCGGCCGTAACCGCGCCCCTCGGCCGACCAGCGAGGCCGATAACGGAAGCTCCAGCAGCGTTTGCTCCTGGTCGCACCAAAAGGGATGTGAGGAGAACTGACGAAAGTCCGGCCCACTCTGGTCGCCGAAATTCCACAGCGGCACGACACTGGTGTCCGCTTCGTAGCCTAGCTGGCGCAGGATACTGCCGGTGTTCGGGCCAACGCCGTAGCGCCCAGCCCGAAAAATGCGCGGCGCGGCACCAAACGAATTCTCCAATTCGCCAGTCAGCGCTTGAATTTTCGCGAATTCCAGCGCGAGGGGCAGATTGCCTTGATAGCTGTTGCGGGGTGAGACGCGCTCCACGAAAGGTGGCGTCACCCAAGGGTGCAATTGCGAACCGATTTCGCAATGACCGCCTTGCAGCAATTCCTTCAGCGGCGCCCGGCCCTCATCCTGCGAAGCGATGGGGTGATCGACCATATAGATAGGCACCACATGATATCGCTCGAAAACGCGATGCGCCAAATGTTGCGACCGCATCGAGGTCACGTCGGTCGATGCCAGCGACAGCGGCAGGGTCCAATCGAAGTCCTCCTCCGCGTCGATCGTGGTGACCAGCATCGGCCGCTGGATTCTTGTTACGTCGGCGCGCCGGTGCTTTGTCCGGTCGGTGATCGACGCGGCGGGATAGGCAAGTTGTGCCTCATCGCTGGGGCGTCCATTCGCGCCCGTGTCCTCGGCGTTCCGCCTGTGATTGGATCGATCGAACAGCCGTGCCGCATTGCGGCGCAGGTGCAGAACCCGCTCCGGCATGGCGGAAACCACCAGGTGCACCCCGTTGCGGATGGACGGCGCATCCACCCAAGCGCGCCAGAACAACCGCCGGGCGGTCGGCAATTCACGCTCGTACAGGGCTTTGAGCCCGAATCCAAAGACGATTTCGTTGCGCTTCTTTTGGATCACCGAGGCTGGCAGATGGAGTTTCCGGCCCAGATCTTCAACGTTGAACAGCGACGCCTTCATGAACCGGTCGGCGTTCGACGAGATGCCGATGCCCCTGATGTAATGCACCAGGATTTGCTGGCAGGTGACGATCCGCCAGGGGGATGCGGCGACCTGGACCCAGAAGTTGTAGTCCTCGACGCTGATCAGTTCACGGGCCTCATTGAAGCCGCCGATGGACTCGAAGGCTTCCCGCCGAATCAGAACGGATGAGTTGATGATCCAGTTCTGGTCCCACATCATCTCGAACGTGAGCTCATCCGCAACGATCGTGTTACGATGATCCGGCAGGCAGTGAATCAGCCCCACCGAGGGGTCGGAACCAAGCTGCAACTGCGCCGCGAGTTTCCCGGGTTGCCAAATATCGTCGGCGTCGAGCAATGCCAGCCAGGTTCCTTTCGCTTCCCGAGCACCGACGTTGCGCGCGGACGCCGGGCCACCGTTCTCCTTGCGGATCAAGCGCACGGGCGGCGGCATCGCGGCGACGATCTCGGCGGTGCGATCCTTCGATCCATCGTCGATCACCAGGATTTCCAGCGGCCGATGCGTTTGCGCCAGCGCGCTGTCGATCGTGCGGACAATATAGGCAGCGGCGTTATAGGCCGGGATGATGACGGAAACGGTATCGTCGGCCACGGTGCTAATTCTCCGTCATAGCGCGAAAAATTCTCGCCATTTCCGCGGTCGCGGGTGCGACTGCGCTGTCCCAGTCGGACGGGAGATCAGGCGCTGCCGCGACCGGCCGGCCGGACCGAATCAGGTTCGCGGCCTGAGTCAGGGTTTCGGTCAAGCCCTCGATTGTCGGTTTCGATGAGAGAATATTAGCCGATATCGCGGACAGCCGGGCAGCGGTTTTACTGGCGAAGGTATTGGTCACCACCAGTCCGCCGCAGGCGGCCATTTCCAGCACAGGATAACTCGTGTGCGGCGAGAGCATCGGGCACAGGAGAATATCGGAATCGCGCAATTGTTGCGCGTAGCCCTGATAATCCCGCCAGGGCGCGGGGCGCAGGGTGTGACCTGAGCCGAGATCGAGATCCGGTAGACTCCCCCGTCCCCCGACCGCGAGAAACTCCCAGTTCCCATCCGCGAAGGCGCCGTCGGCGATCGCCTGGCGCAGGGCAGCCACCCCAAGGCCCAGCATATTCCGCGCATTGGTGGGGCGAGCATAGAACAGCAGACGGCGCGGCCGGGCGGGGCCTGGTCCCGTAGAGGGGTGGAAAACGCGAGCATCGATCGCGGGTTCGGATACCAGGGCGCGCTCGCAGAATTCAGGTTCGGCGAAACGTCCGATGGATTGACTGGCCAGGAAATCGAACAACAGGCGTTCGTTGATGATCGGAACAAAATCCAGATCGTAGGTTTCCAAGGCGAGGGCATAATTGCTCGACCACGCATGAAACCCGGGTTCGAAATCCTGGATCAGGTAAAAAAACCGTTCCGTTTTCATCTGCGACAGCAGCGGTTTGATCTGTTGCGCGGTGGTCCAGTGGGTGGCGAGGAACATATCGCGCGGCCCGATCGCGAGTGGTTCGGCGGCGTCACCGGCGAATGCTGCGCTGAGCGAGGGCGGATATTCCCGAGCGCCGGTCACGGCCAGCAAATGCTTCTCAAACCACGCCGGATCAGTGGCGGATCGGGTGGTGATGATGCGAACGGGAATACCCTCCCGCGCGACATGAAACGCGACAGTGATGATGGTATTCGGTCCGCCGGTCATGCTGACGGACGACAGAATCGGTTGGAGGATGTTAAGCGTCGGCTGATGCGATTTGGCAGCATCGATGCGAAGATACATCGGCGTTGCGGTTTGAACGTCGAGCAGACGGTCTCGGAATTTCCCAGGGTTCGTGATCTGTAGAAGATTCGCACCGAATTTCTCCGGGTCCTCGCGCAACAGCCGGAGGTGAGCGGCGATCTTGCGAGGGATATCGCGAAGCGCGGTCATATCAAATCAACGACAAAGGCTGGCAAACGATGGCCGTGACCAGATACTGGCGATCCGCGCGGCATGCGATGAAATTAAGTCCAATAAAATCCTCGTCTGCCAGCTCGAAGGGCTTGAACGCGACGCCATGAGGCAGCAATTTCCCAACGAGAAAGCCATGCGAGGAAAAAAACGATAGAAATCTTCGAGGAAAACCCGTGTCCGAAGATTGACCTGCCCATATTCGAACTGGATGACGTCGATCGCCTTGCGGGCGAAGGTGTCTGCGAAGCTATTAAGAACCGACAGTTCGGCGCCTTCCACGTCAATTTTCAGGAAATCGATGTGGGTAATGCCATGTTCGGACACGTAAGCGTGGCCGGTGGTGATGGCAGCCTTCATTTCCTCGAAATGTGTCACGCCATGATTGGGCTTGGCAATATCCATCGCCAACCTGACCGTGCTGGATGCCGTGTCGCTTTCCGAAGTGTAGTAAAGGGTGATTTCCCCCTTCATGTCTCCCAGACCAAATGCGTTGACGATCAACCGACCGTCGAAAGGCGTGGCATTCGCAACCAACTTGGCGGACGTTGCTGGGGCGATCTCGAAAGCATGAACTGTTGCGTCGGGCAGGTATCTCATCGCCGCGAGCGACCAGTCGCCAACATTGGCACCAACATCGAGGACGGTACAAGGCGAGAATTGGCTCAACTGTTGCATTAGCACGGCTTCTCCATTGATATCAATGGAGAATTCGCTGTTCTTCCAACCGCGAATAGTGCCATAGCTGAAATCAACGAGGGCGCGTACGCCGTTCGCCGCCCGCTCCTGCACGACATGACGTGCCAGCCAACTGCGGTCGCCGGGTGAAAGGCGGGCGAGTAGATGCTTCAAGATGGTGACGCCGGCCTTAGCTGCCAGCCGTGTGACATTAGGCATGGAGCGTAATCCCCTGTCGTGACGGCGCCCCCTTACGCCATGTCGATAAACCGCGCAAAGGCCACTTTTTCATCGCAGCGCTTCCGCCACGATATCGGCCAAAGCGGGCGGGACGCGTCGGGCCCGCTGTCGCACTAGTACCCAGAATCTCCAGACCGCGAAACACGGTTTCAACCTCTTTTGATGGACGATGCTTTTGGTCCAAACGAAGGGCCGCGCCTCTTCGTTGTAGCTGGCGATGAAGCTGTCGATATGGTCCTGCAGCTCGGGGACGCTGGCGAACGAACCGCCTTTGAGCGATTTCGCGGACAGGATTGAGAACCAGATCTCGATCTGGTTCAGCCAGGACGTGTGTGTCGGGGTGTAATGGAAATGGACGTTCGGGTGGCGTGCCAGCCACATATCGCGCTTCGGTTTGTGCGTTGACAAGTTGTCCAGGATCACATGGATCTCCTTGCCCGGGTGCTGCTTCACGACGCGGTTCATGAAATCGAGGAATTCCAACCGGCGCCGACGTTTGTAATGCCGGCCCGAGACCTCGCCGGTGCCAACATTGAGCGCTGCGAACAAGGTCGTGGTCCCGTTCCGCTTATAATCGTGTGACTGCCCGATCATGGCACGCCCGCCGGGAAGCTTCAGATAGCCTTGGGCCCGCTTCAACGCCTGGATCGAGGGCTTCTCGTCGACCGACAGCACCACCGCGTTGTCGGGCGGGTTCATATAAAGACCAACGATTTCAGCGGCCTTTGGAACAAAATCGGGGTCCGAGCTCTGACACCAGGATTTGCGGCCCGACAGGTCGATCTTCTGCGCGCGCAGGAAACGCCAGATATACTGCTCGTGAATGTCGCCCAGTTCGCGCGACAACAACTGCGCCGTCCAGTTCGAATAGCCCGCTGGTGGTGCCTGATCCAACATCGCAAGGATGCGCCGGTCATGCTCGGGGCCGTATTTGGCCGGGGCTCCGCGGTCGCCGGTCTCGCTCAGGCCGGCGAGCCGGTCGCGGGCATAACGCACACGCCACTTCGAGGCAGTGCCAATCGTACAACCGATCTCGCGCGCGATTGCCCTGGTGCCCCGGCCGGACGCGGCCAGAAGGACGATCCGAGCACGATCGCGCATGCGCGCCTCACTCTTGCGGGAGCCAGCAAGCGCTTCGAGGGCGATACGCTCCTCCATATTCAGAGCGATCACGGTCGTTAGGGGAATGGCTTTCATACCCCCTACGAATCATGACTCAGGCTTCAGCGATAGTGGGTACTAGTTTGATCGCAAGGCGTGGCCATAGGCGACGCGTCAGCCCCAGCAAGGCTTTGGTTTGGGACAGGAAGCGGCGTACGCTGAGACCGCCTGGCGGCAGCACTTCGATATCGGTCACGGTCAGGTTCGGCATCTTGGCGTCACCCAATACCCTGCGCACCGCGGCGTGGTGCAAGGGATGGGCGGCGAAGACCACCGGTTCGTCCCCCGCGGCAATCAGGATCGCCGCCAGCTTGCCGGCGTTGCCCGGCGCGTGATGAGCATTGGGGAAGATGGGTTCGATAACCAGGATCATATCCGAGCCTTGCTAAAAATCTCAAGTTTGCGAGAAAGCTTTGGGGCGATGCCGAGGAGGAAGCGCTCCGCTCCGTCCGACCGGCCGGCAGCAAGCCACATCGCCGTGATCGAGACAGCATAGATGACGGTGCCGATGCCGCACCGGATCGCTAAATCTGCCGCGACCGACAGCTGTTCGACCCCGATCGTGGGCGTCCACGCCATGTGAAGAATGCCGAGACCCGCCACCATCCCGAGGCAACCGGCGCTCGCGCGCCAAAGTCGGTTGGCAAGTTCCGCGGCACCGATATCCATTCGCGGCAACGTAACCCAGAGGTAAAGCAACTGGTCGATCAATGACGCGATCGCCACGGCTATTGCCGCTCCGATAAGTCCGTATCTCGCCAAAAGAAACCACAACAGCGGTATCCGAACAGCCACCGATATCGTTACCATCACCAACGTCATTCTCAAATTTCCAACGGCGCTGTAGAAGGCTTCGCTAATTACCCGGAACATTGTAACCGTGCTGACTGCAGCGGCGATCTGCACGATCGGGATCGCGGCCACCCATCGCTCACCCAGCATCAGTCGGACCATCGGGTCCGCGACCAGCGATATGCCCATACCGGCCGGTAGAGCGATCAGGAAAGCGGCCTCGATCGTGTCGAGGTAGAGTTTGCGCGGGGTTGCGTTGGCATTGTTCAGAACGATAAAGGCGGAAAACAATGCCCGGTGCAGCGGTTCAATGGCTTCGGTCAAAGGCAACGAGCCGATCTCCTGCCCGATGGAAAACACGGCCACGTCGGTTGTCGTTAAAACCCGACCGATCATGAAATTGTCTGCCCGGTCCCGAATCTGGGATATCAGCGAGACGGCCCAGTTCCACAGTGAAAATCCGATCAGGTCCCGCCAGGCACGCAGGCTAAAGCGCGGCCTGTAAACCGATATGGTATAGCTCTGTATCAACCGGGCGACGCGGGTCACCAGGATGCCGCCGATGAGCGCCCAGTAATTGCGCCAAATGACGGCGAGGACAATCGTCAACGCCACGCCCGCGATGCGAGACAGGACCTGGAGGTGGAATTCCTTTCGAAAGGTCATGTGGCGGCGGAAATCGACGGTGCCGATATTCTCGAATCCGGAAATCAGAGTGGCGATGGCCAGTGCAAGCAGGACAAGCACAAGCCGAGGTTCCTTCAAGAAGGCGGCCGTCGGCCAAGCTACAGCGGCGATGATCATGGCGGTCAGCAATCCGCGCAAAATGCCCAGTCCGAAGGCTGTATCGTAGGTGTCTCGCGTTGTGGACGGCAGTCGCATCAGCGCGTCTTGTACGCCGAAGGCGGACAGTGCATCGACTGTCGCGGCGAACGCCGTGCCCAGCGCGACCAACCCAAAATCCGTAGGTTCCAGCAGGCGCACGAGGATGAGTGTACTCAATAGTCCTAGATTACGGGTCGCAAAACGCCAAGCAACAATCCACCCGGTGCTGGTCGCGATGCGACCGGTGAGCGATGCGGGGTCGGGAGCGGCCTCGGTCATGCGGCCAGCATCAACCCGCCGTCACACCCTCGCGTTCCCGCGAGTCAGCCAGCATCCGTCGAAAATACGCCGCAGCCTGCAGCAAACCATCGTCCAGTGCAACCTTCGGCTCCCAACCCAACACCGACCGTGCCATGGCAATGTCCGGGCAACGCTGCATCGGGTCGTCCTGCGGAAGCGGCCGGAACACGATCCGAGACTTCGCGCCGGTCAACCGGATTACTCGCTCGGCCAGTTCCCGCACCGGTATTTCGTGCGGATTGCCGACATTGATCGGACCCGTCACCTCGGGCCCGGTCGCCATCAGGCGCATCATGCCGTCGATCAAATCGTCCACGTAGCAGAAAGCGCGCGTCTGCATGCCGTCGCCGTAAAGGGTGATGTCCTCCCCCCGCAACGCCTGTACGATGAAGTTCGACACCACACGACCGTCGTTCGGATGCATCCGCGGACCGTAGGTGTTGAAGATGCGCACGACTTTGATCTGCACCTTGTGCTGCCGGTAATAATCGAAAAACAGTGTCTCGGCGCAACGCTTGCCCTCGTCGTAACAGGCCCGAGGGCCCAGCGTGTTGACGTTGCCGCGGTAATCCTCGGTCTGCGGGTGAACCGTGGGGTCGCCGTAGACCTCGCTGGTCGACGCCTGCAGGATCTTCGCACCCACCCGCTTCGCCAGACCCAGCATGTTGATCGCACCGATCACGCTGGTTTTGGTCGTCTGCACCGGGTCGAACTGGTAATGCACCGGCGACGCCGGGCAGGCCAGATTGTAAATCTCGTCAACCTCCACATACAGCGGGAAGGTCACGTCGTGGCGCATGGCCTCAAAGTTGGGTTCGCCCAGCAGGTGGGCGATGTTGTCCTTCCGGCCGGTGAAATAATTGTCGACGCACAGAACGTCCGCCCCCTCCCGCACCAACCGCTCGCACAGATGGGAGCCAAGGAACCCGGCACCGCCGGTTACCAGAACACGCTTACGGGTCAGCGACATCGCAATTCCTTATGGGATCAGCCGTGGCCAAACTGTCAAAGGCCGTTTGGGGAAGCAAGCGATAAGCATGTCACGCGATCGGCGGGCGGCCCGAAATCACGCGGCCGCAACCCGGCATGCAGCCAGACAATCAGTGAGTAGATGTCGTAGACAGGAATACCAAGGCTTTCCCGGATCGCATGCGCATAAGGCGGCATATTCGTGCACTCCAGAACAATCGCCCCAACCTCCGGATGCCCCCGCACCAACGCCCGCGCCGCGTCCAGGATGTCGCGCGCCGCCAGACCGATGTCCATGTCTTCCTTTTCCCCCAGGATCAGCACCCGGAAGAATTCCCGCCCAGCTTCGGTGCCAACGATGGGCGTGTCCAGCGGCACCCCAGCGGCGGCCAGATGCGCCGGGGTCAGGGACTGCGCCGACACACTGACAACCCCCACCCGTTTGCCCGGCGGCAGTGTCGCCTGCACCCACGGCACCTGCATCAGCGAACTGGTCGCCACCGGCACCTTCACATGTGCCGCGAGTTCCTTCTGAAACAGCGCCAGGAAGCCGCAATTGGTGGTGATCGCCTCCGCCCCCTGAGCCACCAGATCCGCCGCCGCATCCAGAAAATCCGGCAGCAGCCCAGCCGCGCCGTTCAGCACGACCTTTTCCGGACTCGCGCCCTTCACCACCTTGTACAGCACCGGAAACGGCCAGGTCGTGGCGTTGCCCATGTCGCCGGGGATGCGGGGAAACCGCGCCTCCAGCATCAGGATGCCCAGGGGGGCGCCGTAAACGGCCTTGCCGCCTTTCGCGATGGTGCTCATGCCGCTAGTTAGCCCCAAACCAACCGGCTACCAACAGGAGACGAAACCATGACCGACCGGCCCTTCACCCAGGCAGACCTGGACGTTCTGGCGCAGTGGGACACGCCCACCATCTGCAACGGGCTGGAGATCACCAATCCCGAGCGTCGCGCCTTTGGCTACACGGTCGAGCCGATGGTCTGCATCGACCCCAAGGCCAAGCCGATCGTCGGCTTGGCGCGCGTGGGGATGATCCGCTCCACCGAACAGCCGCGTGGCAAAGTAACCGACCGCGTCGACTGGTACGACTACGTCGCTCGGCAGGACTTCCCCACCATCGCCGTGCTCCAGGATATCGACGGCCGCGTCGGCTACGGCGCTTATTGGGGGGAGGTGCAGTCCACCATTCATAAGGCCCTGGGCGCCATCGGCTGCGTCACCAACGGGTCGTTCCGCGACCTGGATATGTGGGCACCAGGCTTCCAGATGGTCGGCGGCCGAGTCGGCCCGAGCCATGCGTGGGTGCATATGGTGGATTTCGGCAAGCCGGTGAATATCTTCGGCATGCAGGTCGGCCACGATGACGTCATCCATGCAGATTTCCACGGCGCCGTCGTCATTCCCGCGGACTCGGTCAAGAAGCTGCCGGCCGCGATCGACCTGATCTCCCGACGGGAGGCAGTGATCCTCGACGTCTGCAAATCCCCCGACTTCACGCCCGCCAAACTCCGCGAAGCGCTGCGGCGGTCCGGTGAGATTCACTGACCGAAGCTGCTTCGATGGCCGGGTTTTGACCCGGCCATCGAAGCGTTGTCTCAGCCCTGACCAGCCAAAGACTTCACTTCCTCCATCGCCTCCGTGAAGCGCTGGTTCAGCAGCGCCATCGCTTCGGCGTTCGACCGTTGAATCAGGTCGCCCAGTTCCTTCATGTTCGCCACCGCGTGCTCATACGCCTGCTTCAGCAGCTCCGCCTGCTTGGCCGCCTTCGCCTGCGGGTCCTCCGGCAGCGCCAAGGCGCGCATCGCCTCGGTCATCTCGCTCATGCCCTGCTGCATGATCTCCATGTGCCGCTTGGCGACCGCCTGAGCGCCCTCCATCGCGATCCGGTTGGCCGCGGTCAGCGTCTCCATGTTCCGGCGGCTTGCAGAAACGAACGCCTCCATGTTCGGGGCGGCCGGCATCTTCATGCTGGCGAACAGCTTCGTGAATTCGCTGAAGTCCGGCATTTTCGGGAACTCGGTCATAGTGGGCGTCCTTTTTATTGTGCAGTGCAGCATATGGGGTCCGGCACTAGGAAACGCAAGCCTTTCCGGTCAGCATGCGCATGACAAAAGGAGGACACAATGACCCAAATCAATGGCCGCCCCGCCGGGGCCCCCCTGGCACTCGCCGGAATCCGGGTCGCCGACTTCAGCCATTTCATCGCAGGACCGATGTGCAGCCTGATCCTCGCCGACCTCGGCGCCGAGGTCATCAAGATCGAAAAAGCCGAAGGTGGCGACGATTTCCGCACCCTCCGACCCAAGGTCAGCGACGACGCCGGTGGCCCCTTCCTCGCGATGAACCGCAACAAGCGAAGCATCGCGATCGACCTGAAGCAGGAAGCCGGCATCGCCGTCGCCCGAGACATCGTCGCGAAATCCGACGTGCTGCTGGAAAATTTCTCGACCGGTGTGATGGAAAAATTCGGCCTCGGTTACGCGGCGATGGCGGCCCTGAACCCGAAGCTGATCTACTGCTCCGTCTCCGCCTACGGCCGCACAGGCCCGCTGAAGGATCGGCTCGGCTTCGACCCCATCACCCAGGCCGAGAGCGGGTTCATGTCGCTGAACGGCGAACCCGACCGCCCCGGCCTGCGCGCCGGCCCCTCGATCATGGACATGAGCACCGCGACCATGACCTGCAACGCCGTGCTCGCCGCACTCTTCGCCCGCGAGCGTACCGGTCGGGGCCAGTATATTGAAAACGCCCTCTTCGACACCGCTGTGACCATGGTCGGCTTCCACGCCGTGAACTACCTTGTCAGCGGCGCCGAGCCCACCCGCTTCGGCAATGCCAGCACCGATACCGTGCCAACCGCGGCGTTCGAAACCGCGGACCGCCCGCTCTTCGTCTGTTGTGCCAACGACCGGACCTGGAACCGTTTGGCGGCCCGGGTGCTGGACCGCCCCGACCTCGCCGACAACCCGGCTTACGCCACCACCGCCGGCCGCATCCAGCACCGCACCGAAATCCTCGCCATCGTCGCCGGCATATTGACCCGGAACACCCGAACCCACTGGTTGGGCCGGATGCGGGAGGCTGGGGTGCCAGGCGGCGCGATCGCCTCCATCGCCGAGGCCTTCACCTCCGACGTCATGCGCGACCGGGAATTGGTCACCACGATCCCGCACCCCACCGCCGGGACCGTGCCGAACATCAGGCTGCCCTTCCGCATGGCGGGGACCCCGCTGGCCGACCCCGTGGCCGCGCCGGCATTGGGGGAACACTCGGAGCCGGTGCTGCGCGGGGTCCTGGGATACGGCGACGCGGACGTGGCTCGGTTGCGTGGGACCGGGGCCGTGCGGATGCGGTAATGGCCACGACAATGAGCCCGAGTTCGGTGACCGACCGCATCCCTATATCGGCGCTTGCCGTGGCGTTTCTGTGTCCGGCGCAATTCATCGAGCGGCTTCCAATTCTGCCCGTCGGAAACCTAACCTTGTGCGAGGTGAAACCGGCTGCCGATCGCCCAGGCGCCCGAACACGCCTGCCCCCGGGTCACCGACGACGACAGAATCGCCCGCCACAGGTTCCACACCGTCGGTTGACGCCGCCCCCCCACCTGCCCCAGCCTCCGACCCCGAACCAAAGGGATGAGACCAAACCCATGACCACCGACTACACCGTCGGCGACCTCGTCGCCGAGTTCCTCTCTGCCTGCGGCGTCACCACCGCCTTCGGTATCGCGTCCATCCACAACATTCCGATGCTCGACGCGATCGGCCGACGCAACACCATCCGCTTCATGATGGCGCGCGGCGAACTCGGCGGCCTCCACATGGCCGACGGCTATGCGCGCGTGGACGGCGGCCTCGGCGTCTTTTTCTCCTCCACCGGCCCCGGCGCCGCCAACACCGTCGGCGGCCTGATCGAGGCACACTTCGCCCACTCCCCCGTCCTCCATATCACCGGCCACACCGCCACCCGCTTCGCCGACCGCGAACTCGGCACGGTTCACGATCCCTACGATCAGCTCGGCATGATGAAATCGGTCGGCAAATCCGCCTACCGCATCCGCTCCGCCCAACAGGCCATGGGCGTCCTGACCCGAGCGGCGGTGGACGCCCTGAGCGCGCCGATGGGGCCGGTGAGCGTGGAAATCCCCATCGACCTGCAACGCGCGAAAATCGACCGCCCCGGCGAACTCGACAATTTTGTCCTCCCCCTGCCGCCCCCGCGCATGCCCTCCGCCACCGAACTGGACGAACTCGCCACCCGCGTCCTCGCGGCAAAGCGCCCCTTGCTGTGGCTCGGCCACGGCGCCACCAACGCAGGCGCGGAAGCCGCCAGATTGCTCGACCTCGGCTTCGGTATGGTAACAAGCTGGAACGGCCGCGCCACGGTGCCCGAGGACCATCCCCAGAACCTCGGCGGCCTGACCGGCAACGGCCTGCCCATCGTCGCCGACTTCTACAAAACCGTGGACCTCTGCCTCGTCGTCGGCAGCCGCCTGCGCGGCCATGAAACCGGCGATTTCGGCATCCCCTTGCCGGCGAACCTCATCCAGGTCGATACCGATCCCATGGCGAACGGCCGCACTTACGGCAACAAGTTCTTCGTCTGCGGCGACTCCCGCGAAACCCTGAAAGGCCTGCTGTCGCGGATCGAGGGCAAGCTCCAGGTCCAGCCCGGCTACACCAACGAATTCGCCGCGCTGAAGGTCGCCGCGCAAAAAGAATTCATGACCACGCTTGGCGCATACGGCACGTTCTCCGAACAACTGCGGAAAGTGATGCCGAAGGATGCGATCTGGGCGCGCGACATCACCCAGAACAACACCACCTGGGGCAACCGGGTGTTTCCGCTGTCGTCGCCGAACCAGAACGTCTATCCCACCGGCGCGGGTATCGGTCAGGGCCTATGCCTCGGCATCGGCGCGGCCGGAGCGGCCATGCAGAACAACCGGAAAACCGTGGTCATGACCGGCGACGGCGGCTTCTACCTCAACATGGGCGAACTCTGGACCGCCGTGCAGGAAGACCTGGATATGACCGTCGTCGTCATGAACGACGCCGGCTACGGCGTCATCAAACGCATCCAGGACCACACCGCGCAGGGCCGCCGCTACTACGCCGATCTGCAGGGCCCCGCGCTGGAAAAGGTCGCGGCGATGTCCGACATCCCGTTCTTCAAGGTCGAACGGGCCGAGGACTTCGGCGCCACGATGGCCAAGGCGATCGCGATCAAGGGCTTGACGATGGTCGAAGTCGACATGACCGCCGTCGGCGAATTCCCGCCCTACTACCCCTTCAACATCCGTCCTGGCGGCTGAACCATGCTGCGCGCGGCGCTCGGTATTGTCGTCCTGTTGGCCCTGTCCTGGGCCATCGGCGAGGACCGGCGCCGCGTCCAATGGCGCACCGTGATCGCCGGCGTGGCAATGCAACTGGGCTTCGCCCTCGTCCTGATCGGGCTGCCTGCCGCCAACAAAGCCCTGTTCATGGTGAACGACGCCGCCGAGGCGTTGCACAAAGCCACCGAAATCGGCACCGCTTTCGTCTTTGGCTATCTCGCCGGCCAGACGCTCCCCTTCGCCGAAACCCACCCGGGCGCGAGCTTCATCCTCGCCTTTCAAGCCCTGCCGCTGGTACTCACGATCTCCGCGCTGGCCGCGCTGCTGTTCCACTGGGGCATCCTCCAACGCATCGCCGGCGCCTTCGCCTGGCTGCTGCGCCGCTCCATGGGCGTCGGCGGGCCGCTCGCGCTCGGGGCCGCCGTGCATGTCTTTGTTGGCATGGTGGAGGCGCCGTTGCTCATCCGTCCCTATCTGGCCCGCATGCAGCGCGGCGAGATTTTCGCCCTCATGACCTGCGGCATGGCCGGCGTCGCCGGCACGGTCATGGTCATCTACGGCATGTTCCTGTCCGCCACCGTTCCGAACGCGCTGGGCAACATTCTGATCGCCTCGGTCATCAGCACGCCAGCCGGCCTCGCGGTCGCCGCGCTGATGGTCCCCTTCGGCCCGCCCGAGGCCGCGGAAGGCCGACTCGAAATCCACGACAAGCCGGTCAGCGCCATCGACGCGCTGGTCAAAGGCACCATGGACGGCGTGCCGATCCTCGCCGCGATCATTGCCACCCTGCTCGTCACCGTCGCCCTGGTCGCACTGCTGAACATGGGTCTGGCGCATTTGCCCGACCTCCACGGCGGGCCGGTCACGCTGCAACGCATCGTCGCTTTGCCGTTCCGCCCGGTCATGTGGCTGATCGGCGTGCCCTGGTCCGAAACCGGAGTGGCATCGTCGCTCATGGCCACCAAAACCGTGCTGAACGAGTTCGTCGCCTACCTGAATTTCTCCCAGTTGCCGCCGGACGCCTTGACCCCGCGGACCCGCATGATCCTGACCTACGCGCTATGCGGCTTCGCCAATTTCGGCAGTCTGGGGATCATGATCGGCGGCCTTGGCGCGATGGTGCCGGAACGGCGGCATGAGATCGTGGGGCTTGGTATGCGCTCGATCCTGTCCGGCACGATCGCGACATGCATGAGTGGCGCGGTCGCGGGGGCCTTGGCAGGGTAGGCGTTCTTTACCCCTAACCCTTCTTCGGCAGCACCCGTTGCCCCGGCATCGGGATATTCAACCCCGTGGCGGCGGCTGCTTTGGCGCGGTCGGCGTCGGTTTTCTTGGGCTTCTTGGCCTCACGGTTCGATTTCTTCTGTCCCTTGGCCATTCGTTATTTTCCATTCCTTGTTGCGGCCAAGGGATACTGACACGTTTACTGGACCCGTACGTCATCTTTTATTGACCGCCCCCCTCACGCCGCCGCGTCAGAATCCGCCCGATCGAACCGCCCGTCCACATCCCCGAACCGCCGCCGCATCACCGCACCGAACGCCAGCCCCGCCGGCGCGACGATCGCCCCCGAGCGCACCCGATAAGCCTCCGGCGCACCCGCGGCAGCAGGCTCCCGCCCCGCCGCCAGATCGCGCGCGGCTTCCAGCATCAGCATCCGAAAGCTCGACACCCCCAGATCGGTCGGCCCCAGCAGTTCCCGCGTGCGATCGTGAATGCGGCCCTGGCTGTCCTGGATCGCCTGATCCTGTTCGGAAATCCCCTTGATGCCGCTGTAATTCACAGTCTTCTGCATTTCCCGGTCGATCAGATAGTCATTCTCCCGTCGTCGCACCGGCACGAAGTCCGCGTCCACCTCGGCATGGATCGACGCCCCGCCGGCGTAAGCCGCCCGTTCCGCTTCCGACAGCGGCCGGTCGGGGTTCCACGAGTAGGTGTAGATCCAGCAATTGCCATCATCGATCGGCACCCAGGTCTGCCCGTGATAGGTCTCGCCCGGCGCGGTCCCCGGCGCGAAACTGTGGCAGGGCATCAAATACTGAGCGATCCGCCAGTACAACGCCCCATCGTCGGCATGCCGCGCGCCGGCCAACACCAGCCCCGCCGGATGCTTCGTGACCTTGTACCGTGGCGTCCCATCGTTCACCATCCAGCGCACCTGATCCGATCCCATGGTCTGCGGCGCGTAGCCCCGTGTCATCGTGCCCAGCGACGTACCCTCCAGGTGCAGCGGCGCATGCAGGAAGGAGAAATGCGCGGTGTCGATGCCGCCCTCCGCTGCCTGCGCCCAGTTGCACTCCTGCAATTTTTTCGACACGAACCGGTGCGCCGGGGGCACCATGGCGAATTCCATCTCCGGCAAACCCGGCATCGCCGCTTCCGGGCCCATATAGGCCCAGACGTAATCCCCCCATTCCCGTGTCGGATAGGAAATAAGACGAGCCCGGGCACGTAACGCGCCGTAGCCCGGCGTGTCCCGTGACATCGTCGGGATGTCCAAACACCCGCCATCGGCGCCAAATTTCCAGCCGTGATAGGCGCAGCGGATGCCGCCTTCCTCGTTCCGACCAAAAAACAGGTGCGCGCCCCGGTGCGGACACCGCGCCTCCATCAGCGCCACGCGGCCCTCGGTATCCCGAAAAGCGATCAAATCCTCGCCCAAAATCCGCACCCGCTTCGGTGCCCCGTCGGCATCCGGCAACTCTCGGCTCAGCAGCACCGGCAGCCAAAACCGGCGGAACAGGTTGCCCATCGCGGTATTGGGACCCGTGCGGGTCAGCGTCTCATTCTGTTCGTGAGTCAGCATGGCGGGTCCTCCCATGACGTGCGGCGGTTTTGACCAGCCTAACCCACCCCACCCCTGGCCAAAACCCTTCGCACCCCCCATCTTCGCCCGCACACCCCTTGGGAAGGATCCCCCCATGACTGCCCTCGCCGCCACCGACGCGCTGTTCTTCGACCGGCCCGATGCCGCCCTCGATCGCGACACCGCGCACCGGCTGGTGACCGACGCCCTCAAAGGCAGCGATGACGGCGAACTCTTCCTCGAATACCGGGAAAGCGAGAGCATCAGCCTCGACGACGGCGTCATCCGCAGTGCCGGCTTCGACACCACCAACGGCTTCGGCCTGCGCGCCGTCTCTGGCGAGGCAACCGGCTACGCCCATGCCGGCGAAATCTCCGAAGCCGCGCTGAAACGCGCTGCCAGCAGCGTTGCAGCCGTCGCGATGGGCAAGTCCGGCACCATCGCCGAACCGCCGCGCGCCACCAACAGCCGCCTCTATTCCGATGCCAATCCCCTCCGGCAGATGGACTTTTCCGCCCGCACCGGCCTGCTGACCGAAATCGACGCCTATGCCCGCGCCAAGGACAGCCGGATCGTGCAGGTGATGGCCTCGGTCACCGGCGAATGGCAGGCGGTGCAGATCATGCGCGCCGACGGCGAACGTCTCGCCGACATCCGCCCGCTCGTGCGCCTCAACGTTTCGGTCGTCGTGGAAAAGGACGGTCGCCGCGAAACCGGCAGCTACGGCACCGGCGGCCGCTTCGCCTACGATTCCGTCACCGGTGAATCCACTTGGCGCTTCGCCGTCGACGAGGCGCTGCGCCAAGCCCTCGTCAACCTCGAATCCATCCCCGCCCCGGCCGGCGAGATGGAGGTCGTCCTTGGCTCCGGCTGGCCCGGTATCCTGCTGCACGAAGCAATCGGCCACGGGTTGGAAGGCGATTTCAACCGCAAGAAAACCTCGGCCTTCGCCGGCCTGATGGGCCAGCGCGTCGCCAGCCCAGGCGTCACCGTCATCGACGACGGCACCATGCCGGACCGCCGCGGCAGCCTGACCATCGACGACGAAGGCACCCCCACCAACCGCACCGTCCTGATCGAGGACGGCATCCTCGTCGGCTACCTCCACGACCGCCTCAACGCTCGCCTGATGAACATGAAGCCCACCGGCAACGGACGCCGTGAATCCTACGCCTGCTCCCCCATGCCCCGCATGACCAACACCGTCATGCTGGGCGGCAACCACACGCGGGAGGAAATGATCCGGTCGGTCAAGCGCGGCCTCTACGCCGTGAATTTTGGTGGCGGCCAGGTGGACATCACCTCCGGCAAATTCGTCTTCTCCGCCTCCGAGGCCTACCTCATCGAGGACGGTAAGCTCGGCGCCCCCGTCAAAGGCGCGACGCTGATCGGCAACGGCCCGGACGCGCTGACCAAGGTGGCGATGATCGGCGACGATCTGGCGCTCGACCCGGGCGTCGGCACCTGCGGCAAGGCAGGGCAGGGGGTACCGGTGGGCGTCGGCCAGCCGACGATCAAGCTGACCGGTCTGACGGTGGGCGGGACGGCTTGACCTCCCACAACGTCATCCCGGCGAAGCAGATCAGAAACAACAGCGTCGCGATCTTCGGCACCTCCAGCACATCGTCGGAGATGCCGGAGATCAAAAACGATACCACCGCCCCGGCGACGATCCCGCCCATCGGATCGCCGCGCAGCCCCGCCCGAATCCCGCCCGCGAGGCCAAAACCGCACACCGCCAGCAGCGACGCCAATCCGACGAAACCCATCTCGAACAGCCGCATCAGGTATTGGTTCTTGATCCGCCATGCCAGATGGTCATCGTCGGTGAACAGCCAACGATCCAGCCCATGGCTGAAATTACCGTTCGCCAGCAATTCGTGCCCGGCCGGGTCCCGCAGGCTGACATCCCGGAAAGCGATCGTGGTGCCGATCGTCGTGGCGTAGACCGCCAGTTCCACCGGCCGCGGAAGCACCCCGGCTATCGAAGCGGATCCCAATCCGTTGCTCAGCAACGATGTCGTTACCGTTTGCCATTGGCCGGGCGTCGACGGGGTTGCCTGTCTGCTGCGGCAATTCTCCGAATACAGAAGAATCTTGTCGCAAAGGATGAACGAGATGCCCGCTGTCGGCGTGTCGCCGCGGAACCGCAGGCTCAGGTGCAGCCGGCCCTCCGGCGGAAGAACGACCTTTTGCCCCAGGTATAACGGGGTCAATGCGTGTAGCGAAACGAATGCCCCCTCGGCATCGTGCTCGACGCTCAGATCGCTCGGGCGTTCCAAGGTCGCGCGCGACAGCATCGTGCGCTGGTAGGTCCCCAGACCCATGCCGAACACATCGGCCAGTATGCCAGTATCGCGCACCGCCCAACCGGTCTGCCAGTTGTTTTCCCGGGTCAGCAGGTCCTCGGCCAATGTGCTGAATCGTGCGCGCATCATCTCCGACGATGCAGCGGCACCGATCACGCCCAGGACCAGGACGATCGGTATGATGGCGAAAGCCAGCAGCGCCCGCTTGCCACGCAGCGCGGTCACCAGCAGCCCAACGCCCGCGGTGCCGCAGGACCCCAGCGCCGCGGCATACGCCGTGCGCGCGAAGGTCACCGCCAGACTGTAGGCACCGCCGACCCCGAGCAAAGGCATCAGCAGCCACCCCAGCACGCCCGCGAGGCCGAGGCTGAGCACGAAGGGCAGCACCATCGCGATATAAGCGCCGATATGGCCGCCGCCGATGCGCATGCTGATGAACGGCCCCACCACGCGATAGTCGATGCTGAAATCCATCACCCCGACGAACAGCGCCCGTTCGACGATGGTTTCCAGCGTCACGCCGGCCAACCCGGCCGCGAGGCCCCAACCCAGCCACACCGCCGCATCGCCCGACACGCGCTGGCGTTGGCGCAGAAAGGGCAGCAGGACCAGCGCTTCCAAGGGGCCCTTCAAGAGGCGCAAGGCGTTGTCGGGCCGCAGATACGGGTTGTCCGAATGGCCGGTATAACCAAGCGGCGAGGTCAACCCGATCGTCGCCGATACAGCGTACGACAGGATCAGCAGAAGCAGGATCGCACCCATCCAGCCACTTGGAAACATATCCCGCGGCCCGGGCGGCGACCGCGCGATCAGCACGCCAAGTGTTGCCAGGGCAAACAGATCCGGCACCTCGACCGTGGTCCAGCCGGTCCAAAGGCCCAGGTCGAGTGCTGGCAGCACGGCCGGGATCACCAGCAGAAATGCCACCGGCCATCGCCACAGCAGCGCGGCATAAACGACAATCGCCGCCGCCAAAGGCCAGGGCGGCAGCGGGAAAACCGCCAATGCCCAGACGATCGGCGGCAAGCAAAGGAGGGCCGGCAAAAAACGAAGCGGCATGACGATGCCATCTCACTGGGTCATGTCCGCCCTTGTCGCGGCGAACCATCGCGATACTGTGCCCGGTATAGAATGCGGTAGCGTGCTTGGCCAAGACGACGGAGGGGAAGCCCATGCGGATCCTGGTATGGCTGCTGAGTCTGTGCATCGGTTCGGCATGGGCGGCCGACCCCGTTGTGCCGCTGCCGGCGGGCTTTATCCTGGTCGGAGCCTCCGCCGATGAGAATGCAACGGCAGGCAACAACGCGACGCGCATCGCGCGTGATTCCGCTGGCCATGTCCACATGGTCTGGGTCGACAGCGGCCGTCAGGGGGCCCAGACCGGCCCGGTCTACCGCCGCCTCACCGTGGCCGACGATGGCGCCGTGCAGTTCGACACGCCGCCGGTCTACGTCGCCGACAAAACGCCCGGCGATTGGAACGCCTACCCCGCTTTGGCCGTGACCCCCGATGCCGTCTACGTCGTCTGGCAGGGCGGCAGTGTCGCTCGGGTGCGCCGGCTGTCGGTCGGGCCGGGCGGGTATGAGTGGGGGCCGGTGGTCGATACCGGCGCGAAGAGCGACGGGCGCGACGTCGGCCCCGCCATCCTCGCCGACGCCAAGGGCGTGTATATCGTGACTCCCGCCGGGCAGTTCGCATCCTCCACCGATGGCGGACGGACCTGGAAGATCGAGGCAGTGCCCTTACCGCCCGGTCAGCACATCAAAACCGCATCGATCGCCGCCGATCCCGATGGTGGTGCGATCCTGGCGTTCAGCAGTGTCGTGCGCCCGACCAAAGACGAGTCGAAAGACGCGGGGTCGGGCGGCTATTGGCAGTTGCGCACCATCCGCCGCACCGCCGACGGACAATGGGTCGACCCTCAGGACGTGCTGGCGGGATTTCCAGGGTGGGGCGCGCCTGTGGGGGCGGAAGATTCGCTGGCCGATTGGGTCCGCATCGGTTCAGACAGCACCGGCGGCATGCATCTGGTGTGGCACGGCACGGGTCTGTCCCACATCTACGGCAACGACCAGGCCTATTATGCCTATCGGGCACCGAAGGGCGCCTGGCACGAACCCATTCCGCTGATCCGCCGCGACGATGCCGCCGGCGTGAAATTCTCCTTCGCGCCGTCGCTGACCATCGATGGGGAAACTGCCATCGCCACGGTCTTCTACGACATCTTCGACGGCAGCCGCTGGGCCGGTTTCGACGCCGACCTCGTACCCCTCCGGGGCGGAGCCATGCGGGGATCGCCCGTGCCGCTGACGCATTTCGTGCGGGCCTCGATTACCGACAAAAAGCCCGAGGCCGCTCTCAGCAGCCGCTTCCCCTCCGCGGCTCAGACCCCGTATCGGGCCCACGGGCATGTCTGGCTCGACGAAGTGCAGACCTTCATACCGATGGGCGTGCCGAACGCGCCCAAGCTCATTGTCTATCGCCAGGCCGATGTCACGGGGCTTTTGAGCCCGTAGAGCGTGATCGCCAGAGGTGGAATCACACGGCGGCGTGAATCACGCGATCAAAATCGTGGTCTCATACCAACCGCCCGAAACCTTGACTCGTGGCCCGACCCATATCGTCCTGCCGGCGAATGCCGGCATCCACGACTTTTCAAGCTCCGCGCAGCGAAAATCATGAATACCGGCATTCGCCGGCAGGACGCGGGTGGAAGGCCGATGCGTCAATGATTGGGGCGGTTGGCCTCACATCACACCCCCAACTGCGTCGCCAAATCCTCGATATCCCGCGCCACGATGTCCCATTCCTGCTCGGCCGCGTAATCCCGCTTCTGATGCGGCCCATACTCCGTCGGCCGAGGCCAGAACGCCGTCATCAGCCCGGCCTTGCGCGCTGCGCCGAGATCGCCGTTATGCGCCGCCGCCATCATCACCTGCCCCGGTTCCAGGTCCATCAGCTTCGCCACGCCCAGATACGTCTCCGGATCCGGCTTGAAATGCCCGAACAGATCCGACCCGAACACCATGTCCCACGGCAGACCGGCATGCTTGGCCATATACGTCAGCAGCGACACGTTCCCATTCGACAATGGTCCGATCACGAATTTCGTCTTCAGCCGGGTAAGCCCCGGGACCGCGTCCGGCCACCCGTTCAACCGGTGCCAGCCCAGATTGATATGCACCAGATCGGCCTCGGTCAGGCCCTTGATCCCAAAATCCGCGACCAGCCTGTCCAGCGACCCGCGATGCAACGCGTCGAGTTTGGTCCAAGGCAACTCGCCCTTCCGCACCCGATCCATCGACGGATGGTAAGCCGCGCGCCAAGCGTCCACCAGCGCCGGCCAGTCCGCCGCGATACCGCGCTGGGCACCATAGGCGGACAGGTCCGCGATCAGGCTGCCCCGCCAATCGACGACGCTGCCGAAAGTATCGAACACGATTGCGACTGGTTGCTTGGCCACGGGAACCTCCTGCTTTGACGGCAACCCAACCCGGATCGGCTCGTCCGGTCAAGCGCCGGATCAGAAAACGCCGAACATCTTCCGCAGGAAGCCCGGTGTCAGCATGCTCAGCGGATTGACCGATACCGATGGGTCGGACATCGGTCCCCGGATCGCGTAGCTCGCGGCGAACAACCCCCCGCCTTCCTCCGACCGGAACAGCCCGCCGACGAAGGGGATTTTGCCCAGCATCGAATTGAAAAAATACGCGGGGACGACGGTCCCCGTCAGGTCGATCGTCTCGGCCTGCATATCCAGATGCCCCTGCGCGGTCATGCCCAGGGACGGACTGAACGCTCGGGCCTCCCGCAATGTCAGGTCGTCGTCCGCCAAAACGAACGGCGCGGTCAGATGGGCAAACGCCAGACCCGGCCCCTTCACCACGTCCACCAGACCGTACAGCGTCATCGCCTGCAGCAGCCGTCCCAGCGCGGGCGCGTCCCGGACCCGAAATTCCGTCATCTCCGCCGAACCGGTCAGCGGATGTCCTGTGAGCGAATCGTTGAACGTTCCGCTGACCGACAGCGTCCCGCCCTCGATCTTGCGCAGGGCATCCATCCCGCGCAGGAACATCCCCGCATCGGCGGCCGAGGCAACGAGCCGGCGAATGCCCCCGCTCCGGTCGATATCGACGCTGAACCGTCCCTGCGGCTGCGTCACCCCCGAGAGGCGCAGGTGGTTGAAAATACGCCCGTCGGTGCTGACCTCGGCCATTACGTTGGCCGCCACCACGTCGTGCGCCAGGAATACCCGCCCGAAACGCCCGGTCAGGTTCCAGGCCGGCCCCGGTGGCGGCTCCCCCTTCGTCCGATCGCGTCGTGGCGATTTCTCCTGTAGCTTGGCGCCAAGATCGAGGCTGGCACCCGACAGACTGACCGACAGCGGCCCACCGTGCGGCAATCGTACCGAACCGCTCAGACCGTTCCGGCCAAATACCATCCTATCCAGTTGCACGGCCGATACGCGGTTGCCGGTCAGTTCCGCCGACCCCCGCACCGTTATCCCCGCCCCGTCCGCCACGATCGAATCGATCCCGGTCAGATGCGGCCCGGTCAGGCGCAGCCGAGCCGATGCCTTCAGTCCGATGCCCGGCTGCTTGGTCCATGCCAGCGGGCCAAGCGTCAGTTTCGCGCCGGTCAGATCGGCGGTGACCGCCACCTCCGCCGTCCCGTTGCGCTGTTGACTCCACGTCGCCGACACCGGCAGTTCACCCGCCACGGTGTCGGTCAAATCCAACCCCGCGGCCGCGAGCTGCCGGACCGAAGCGCTGCCGGCGACCGCGATGCGCTGCACCACGTCCTGGGCACGCCCGGCCAGGAAATTCATCGACCCGTCGATGGTCGTGGTAATCCCACCGATCTGGCCCGTCCCCTTCAGCGTCAGTTGATCCTTGTTCGCCGCCACGTCCAACTCGGCATTGCTCAGGTCGCGGCCGGCAACCACGTCGGTCAGATGCCCCTGCCGCAGATGTGCGGTGACCCCGATCCCGACGTCGTCCATCGTCACCTTGTTTTCCATCGGAAAGCTGACCCGCATCGACACCGTCGCTTCGCCCGCCGGCTCGCGCAGGTCGATCGGGTGTTTGCTGAGCAGTTGCAGACGCGGCTCCTTCAACAGCGCCACGACATCGGCGAACGGTCCCGATGCCTGGATCATGACGTCAGCGGACTGGTGCGGCTTCTCCATGCCTGTCATGTGCAGCAACCCGCCGACGATCGCGATCGGGGCACGCGCGCCGACCCGCTGCTGCCCGTGCAGGATATCGATTTCGATCGTATCGGGGTCGACAATCCGGACCCGCACGCGTCCCTGTTCCACCGGCGGCACCGGCCGAAGCCAGTGGATCGTCGCCTTCTCGGCTTCCAGGCTGCCCGACGCGCTCACCAGGGAAAGATCGCTCAGGTCCCGATTGGCCTCGAGCGTCAGGGCGAAGTGCGCGTCGTGGGCGAAACCCTCGGTGACGTTGGCAAGCAGCCACGGCCGTGCGCCACCCCCCATGCCCTCTGGCCAGAAGCGCGGCAGATCGGCCATCGCAACGCGATCCAGCCCCAGGTTCAACGTCGCCTTCACCCGCGACCCCGCCAGTGCCGCGGCACCGGACAGCGACACGGTCGTATCCGCCGCCCCGTTCGATCCCGGAAGCACCAGGCTGGCCGAGCCGATTGTCAACGAGTCCGGGGTGGCGCTGAGGGCGATCGAGGCTGACCGTATCGCCATGGTGCCGTTGCCCGGCCGAATCGCCCCGGCACCCAGGCGGACATCCGCCTTGGCCGATTGCCACGCGAAGCCGCCCGATACGATCGCCGAACCCGACACTGACAGCGGCGCGTCGATGACATCCATGCCGTTCAGCCCCAACGCCGCCGGCACCACCGCGCCCAGGGAAAACCGGACCTCCGTCGACCCGAGATCGGGGGACGACACGGCTGTCACCGTCAGCGCCGCCTTTTGATTGTTCAACGCCAGCGTCGCCGATCCCATCAGATCGATGCCGCCACGGTCGCGCCGGACCAGATCGAGTGCGATCCCCGACGCGGTCCATGTCACCCCGAGACCCTGATCCACCACATGTATTTCGACGTCGCGTGCCCGGACGCGCCGGAGTTGGCTCAGAACGTTGTGGCTCGGATGGTCGTCGCCGCTCGATGGCCGCATGAGTTCGTGCAAGGCCGCGCTGAAATCGAAGTCATCTGCTTGCGGTGCCTCCGTGGTCTCGGTCAGGTCGCCGACATCGACACCGATCGCGTTGCCGGCCGATCGCGTCACCGTCAGCCGCACGCCATCCACTTCCACCGCTCGCGGTGCGATCCGCCCAATCAACAGCGCGCCAACCGACAGGCTGACCACGACGTTCGGGATCTGCAGCCGCTTCCGCCCCGTGCGGTCGACGACCTCGACGTTCTGCAACCGCAGATCGATCGGCCGGTCCAAGCCTTGGTCGAACCCCTCCCACGCCAGCGCGATCCCGCCGATCCCGATCCGCGTCGCAGCGTCATCGGTGTTCAGCGCCGCTTCGATCCGGCCCGTCAGGAAACCAAGATCGACCGGCCCCCGCGACAGCTGCCAGGCCAGCACCGTAAGCAGCGCCACACACAGCAGCGCGCCGCCGAACAGCAGCGATACAAGCCGGTGGGTGACGCGGAGGCTGAGATGGAAGTGGCGCAGGACAGAAATTCCGTACTGATGGGGAAGGGCACGCGATGCCCCGATCGTTTGCTGGTCTGATCCCCCACGCGGGCACGGTCGCGAAAGCCCCTCGCGCCGACGAACCTTTGTATGGTCGGCGGGCGGGAGGGGTCAAGAAAATCAGCCTTCGTCCATCCGAACTCGCGCGTTCTGTCCTAAAACCCCATGGTCCGGCTCATCCGGGCCACCGATCGCCGCACACCTGCCGCCAGAGGGCAGACAAGCCTGCCCATGAGCCGAAATCCCGCCATACGCGATCCCCCGCGATTTCTCCGCTTGACCCGACAGCAGTTCGACCCGCAGCCTGATCCGCCATGGCCCCACCCCCCTTCACCCTGCCCACCCACTGGCCGGCCCCGCACGACGCCGGCGCGGCCGAACGCCTGATCGAGCGGTTCGCCGAGGCCAAGGGACCCGAACGGCGCCTGATCGCCGATCCCGCCGTGGCCGCCATGCTGCGCTGCCTCGGCGGCAACAGCCCCTATCTCGCCGATCTCGCGGACCGGGAAGCCGCGACCATCG
The DNA here is from genome assembly GCA_903877125.1 of uncultured Acetobacteraceae bacterium. GTDB lineage: Bacteria > Pseudomonadota > Alphaproteobacteria > Acetobacterales > Acetobacteraceae > Rhodopila. The sequence continues at coordinate 92,657 of CAIRCM010000136.1, forward strand.
GCCGGCTGACCCGCGAGCACCCCGATGCGATCGTGGCCGAGGCCATGGCCACGCTGCGCGCGACCCCGCCCGCCACCCGACGCGACCGGGTCGCCGCCATCCTGCGCCAGACCAAGCGGATCGTCGCGCTGGTCGCCGCGATCGCCGATATCGGCGGCATCTGGCGGTTGGAAAAGGTGACCGAAGCGCTATCCGCTTTCGCCGAGGCCGCGCTGTCACTCGCCGTCGCCCATCTGCTGCGCACCGCGCATGACGCGGGCGAACTCCACCTTCCCGACCCCGACCAGCCCGCCACCGGTTCCGGTTTCACCGTCATCGGTATGGGCAAACTCGGCGCCCGGGAGCTGAACTACTCCTCCGATATCGACCTCATCGTGATCTACGACCAGGACGCCGGATGCTACACCGCTCGGACCGCGGGCGACGCACTGCGCCGGTTCATGGTGCGCCTGTCGCACGACCTCGTCGCGCTCATGGAAACACGCGACGCCGATGGCTACGTCTTCCGCACCGATCTGCGCCTCCGGCCCGACCCCGCCGCGACCCCACCCGCCGTCGCACTCGAAGCCGCGCTGACCTACTACGAAAGCATGGGCCAGAACTGGGAACGCGCCGCGATGATCAAGGCGCGCCCCGTCGCGGGCGATCTCGCCTTGGGCTGGCGGTTCCTCGATGCCATTCGACCCTTCGTCTGGCGCCGCGGCCTGGATTTCGCCGCCGTCGCCGACATCCACGCGATGAAGCGGCGGATCGATGCCCATAAAAGCACCGCCCTCGCGTCCGGACGGAACCCGGTCGCCCGCATCGCCGGCCACAACGTCAAGCTCGGCGAAGGCGGCATTCGCGAAATCGAGTTCATGGCGCAGACGCTGCAACTCGTCTGGGGCGGCCGCGATCCGATCTTTCGCACGCCGGCCACGCTCACCGCCCTGCGGCTGCTGTCCAAAGCCGGGCTGACCCCGGTGCGCGCGGTGCGAGACCTGTCAGCCGCATACCGCTTCCTGCGGCAGGTGGAACACCGCCTCCAGATGATCGCCGACCGCCAGACCCACGACATCCCCAACGCACCAGCCGAAATCGCCCGCGTCGCCGTTTTCATGGGCTACCCGGACGCCCCGTCCTTCGCCAAGGTCCTGCTCCGCCAGCTCGGCCGGGTCCGCGCGCATTATCGCGATATCTTCGCACTTGTCCCCGAACCGTTGGACGGCATGGCAAACGGCGACTCGCTCGATTTCTCGGGTGAAGGAACCGCACCCGCCGCAACGACGGCCACCCTCTCGCACCTCGGGTTCAAGCAGCCCGAACGCGTCGTCGCCGCCGTGCGCGCATGGCAGGCCGGCCATGTCCGCGCCCTGCGATCCGCCCGCGCCCGGGAATTGATGGCGATCATGCTGCCGGGGATTTTACGGACGCTGGCCGAGCAGCCTTATCCCGATGAAACGTTCAACCGCTTCGATCGGTTCATCGCCGCGCAGCCGACCGGTGTGCAACTGCTGTCCCTGTTTCAGCACAACCCCAATCTGATCGCCAGGGTCGCCGCGGTCCTCGGCGCATCCCCTCGACTCGCCGAGCACCTCGCGTTGCACCCCGCTTCGCTGGAAGGGCTCCTATGGCCCGAGGAAGCCGAACCGCCGCCGAAGCAGTTGGTGGCCCGGCTGCGCGACGCCCGCCTGCTGGAAGACGTCATCACGATCACACGCCGCGCCGTGAAGGCGGAGCATTTCGCGGTCTCCGTCGGCCAGATGGAGGGACGGCTGGACGCCGATGCGGCGGGCGAGCGGCGGTCCGATATGGCCCAGGCGGCGCTGGCCGCGATTCTGCCGCCGGTGATGGCGGATTTCGCCGAACGTCACGGCAAGGTCCGCGGCGGCGGCATGGTCGTGGTGGCCCTGGGCAAGGCCGGCGGGCGGGAGATGATGGCCGGCTCCGACCTCGACCTGATGCTGATCTACGACCATCCGGCCTCCATCAGCGAAAGCCGCGGTGCGCGCAGCATGCCGGTCAGTCAATGGTTCGTCCGGGTGGCGCACGCTTTTGTCGCCGCGATCACCGCGCCGGGGATCGAGGGGCCGCTCTATCAGGTCGACATGCGGTTGCGCCCATCGGGCAACAAGGGGCCAGTCGCCGTCTCCCTGTCCAGTTTCCGCCGCTACCACGCCGAGGACGCCTGGACCTGGGAGCGTATGGCACTCACCCGCGCCCGCGTGGTCGCCGGCCCCCCGCGATTGCGCGCGACGGTCGAGGCCGCCCTCGCCGAAGCAATCGCCGGGGCCGGCGACCCCACCCGCATCCGCGCCGACGCCGCGTCAATGCGCGCCCGGATGCTCCGGGATCTGCCGCCCGAGGGGCCGTGGGACGTCAAACTCCGCCCCGGCGGCCAGATCGAGGTCGAGTTCGTCGGTCAGGCTTTGCAGCTGATCCGCCCCGACGCCGCACACCCGACCTTGCGCCACGCGCTGCGGCGTCTGTCAGCCGCCGGGCTGCTGGCCGAGCCGGACGCGGCGCTGCTGATCCATGCGGATCATGTGTGGCGCTCGGTGCAGGGCATGTTGCGCATCGTCGTCGATCGTTCGGTGGGCTACGACCTGCCGGAAGCCTCGGCCCGTCCCTTGCTGGCGGCGGCGCGCGCGGCGAAGCTGGACGCGGTTGATCTGGCGGGTCTGCACGCCAATCTGGATGAGCTGGCACAACAGGTACGGGCGATCTTCGTCCGTTATATCGGGGAGATTGGATGATGAGCGTGACAGACGGCGACATGGCGCCCGATTTCGAAATGCCGGCGACCGGCGGGCGGACGGTGAGCCTGGCCGCGATGCGGGGCAAACCGTTCGTGCTGTATTTCTACCCCAAGGCAGATACGCCCGGCTGCACCAAGGAAGCCTGCGCGTTCCAGGAGGCACTGCCGCAACTCGGTCATATCGGCCTGGACGTGATCGGCGTGTCCCCCGACAAGATCAAGCCGATCGAGAAGTTCGCCGACAAATACAAGCTGACCTTCCCCTTGGCGTCCGACGAGTCGAAGGCGGTGGCCGAACGTTACGGCACCTGGGTCGAGAAATCGATGTACGGCCGCAAATACATGGGCATGGAACGCAGCACTTTCCTGATCGACAAGACCGGCAAGATCGCGAAAGTCTGGCGCAAGGTCAGCGTGGCCGGCCATGCCGAGGCGGTCTTGACAGCGGCACAGGCGCTATAGCAACCATATCATATCTACAACGTCATGGCCGGGCTTGTCCCGGCCACCTGTCGCGACACCGATCCCAGGGGGAGGGCCGTCCCGGTACGCCGGTCAATGCCGGAACGTTCCGACCGACCGGTAACCTCTCGTCAACGTGTTCCCATCCCTTGGTTTACGATCCCCCCCGATGCGGGCTAGCCTTCTCAACCCACCACCCGGTTGCAAAGCTGGAAACCACCCGGTTGAAGACATCCAGCGTGAGGGAACAGACCCCATGGGAAAACCGCTCGATAGGAAGTCGGTACGACACATCGCGCCGCTGTTTGTCTCCGTATTCGCATTGATGTGGAGTGCGGCCGTCCACGCCCAACCCCAAAACACCCCGGAGAAACAGCGCCTTCACACTGGGTCGCCGCCGGCGGTGCTCAATGACCCGATCGTAAAGCGGTGTCGCCTGCTCGCGGCTCGACGAGTTGATCCGACTCTCGATTCGATCACCGCGGCGGTCGACAGAGCCATGGTTTTATTTGAACTGGAAACGGTCTTCGATGCCGTGGCGGCTTGTCGTGCGGCACTCGCGGCCTATCCGAACGAACCGAAAGTCATAATCGCACATTACAACGCATCGGAGGACCTGTCCGTCCTGGCGCTCGGGCTGAAGTTCCCCGATTCAGACGAAGACGCTCTCGCCTCGGCGCTTCAAGCGGCTGAAAAGAGTGAGAATGCTTCCGGTATGGGGGCACGGATCATGGGCTTCTTCCTCGGCTCTGCTTATGAATATGGCGTTGGCACCAACCCCGACCGGTCAGCGGCCCTGAAATGGTACGCGCTCGCCGCCACGGCCGGGTCTCCAATATCGAAGCGGGAGCTGGCGCGATTGCAAAGCGGCAAATAGGGATCGAACGCACGCGGGCCTTCGGCATCACAACGGTAGTCTCCCCCAGCTTTCCCGCTATAACCAACACACCAGAAACAGCCGGGATGCACGCACCATGACCAAGACCTGGGACAAATCGAAAATGCCGTCGCGCCACGTGACGGTCGGCCCAACCCGCGCACCGCATCGCAGCTACTACTACGCCATGGGCATGAACGCCGAGGAGATCGCCCAACCCCTGGTCGGCGTCGCCACCTGCTGGAACGAAGCCGCGCCCTGCAACATCGCCCTCTCCCGCCAGGCCCAATCGGTGAAAATCGGCGTGAAGGAAGGGGAGGGTGCCCCGCGTGAATTCACCACCATCACCGTCACCGACGGCATCGCGATGGGCCATCAGGGCATGAAATCCTCCCTCGTGTCCCGCGACCTGATCGCCGACAGCGTCGAACTCACCATGCGCGGCCATTGCTACGATGGCCTGGTCGGCCTCGCCGGCTGCGACAAATCCCTGCCCGGCATGATGATGGCCATGCTGCGTCTGAACGTGCCCAGCGTGTTCATGTATGGCGGCTCCATCATGCCCGGCCATCACGACGGCCGCGACGTCACCGTCGTCGATGTGTTCGAAGCCGTGGGCCAGCACTCCGCCGGCAAAATCTCGGATGAGGAACTCTTCGCCCTCGAATGCGTGGCCTGCCCCAGCGCCGGGGCCTGCGGCGGCCAGTTCACCGCCAACACGATGGCGATGATCTCCGAAGTGATGGGCCTCGCGCTGCCGGGCTCCGCGGGTGCCCCGGCGGTGGACGAGGAACGCGACCGCTTCGCCGTGGAATCGGGCCGCGCGGTCATGAAGCTGATCGAAATGAACCTGCGCCCCCGCGACATCGTCACCCGCAAGGCGCTGGAAAACGCCGCCGTGCTCGTCGGCGCCACCGGCGGCTCGACCAACGCGGGCCTCCATCTGCCCGCCATCGCGCATGAGGCCGGCATCGTCTTCACCATGGACGACGTGCTGGAGATCATGCGCAAGACCCCCTACATCGCCGACCTCAAGCCCGGCGGGCGATATGTAGCCTATGACGTGCACAAGATCGGCGGCGTCCCGGTTGTGATCAAGGCGCTGCTGGATGCCGGCCTGCTGCACGGCGACTGCATGACCGTCACCGGCAAGACCCTCGCCGAAAACCACAAGGATGTCGTCTTCCCACTCGATCAGGATGTGGTCTTCCCGGTGTCCAAGGCGCTGTCGCCCACCGGCGGGGTGGTCGGCCTGAAAGGCAACCTCGCCCCCGACGGCGCCATCGTGAAGATCGCCGGCATGGACCCCCACGCGCTGCGGTTCGAGGGCACCGCGCTTTGCTTCGATTCGGAAGAAGAAGCGTTCGAGGCGGTGAACATGCGCGCCTACAAGGCCGGCGACGTCATAGTCATCCGCTACGAAGGCCCGAAAGGCGGCCCCGGCATGCGCGAAATGCTGTCCACCACCGCCGCGATCTACGGCCAGAGCCAGTCCGGCGGGAAGGAGGTCGCCCTGATAACGGACGGCCGTTTCTCCGGCGCCACCCGCGGCTTCTGCGTCGGTCACGTCGGGCCGGAAGCAGCCGTCGGCGGCCCCATCGCCCTGCTGAAAAACGGCGACAAAATCGTCATCGACGCCGAAGCCGGCACCATCGACATGATGATCCCCGAGGATGAAATCGCCGCCCGTCGCGCCGCCTGGAAACCGCGTCCGACCAACTACAACAGCGGCGCGATCTGGAAATACGCGCAGCTGGTCGGCCCGGCGCATCTGGGCGCCCTGACGCACCCTGGCGCGGCGGCGGAGACCCATTGCTACGCGGATTTGTAGCCGACCAGGGCAACATCGGCCTGACCGAAACAGTCAGGCCGAAAATGCTCTACGGCAACGCGCAAAAATGACCGCTCCAAGTCGCGGCGGTCTCGTTACATCGTCATGGCCCGGCTCGTCCGGGCCACCTATAGCGGCACACTGCCAC
>CAIRCM010000137.1 GCA_903877125.1 uncultured Acetobacteraceae bacterium
GGCGTCGGGCCGGGCCGGGTCCCGACAGGTGAAGGACGTAAATGTCTCCTTTGTCGGTGCCAGCGCGCCGATCGTAACGGGGACAACGTTTATCTTCGTCAAGGAACCCTATTAAGCCCAGGGGATTTTACGCTGGCGCGGCCCGTGCCTCGGCATGGGCCGTGAGGGGATCATGTTGCGGGAGTGCCAACGATGCGTATCGTCGCCCTTGAAGAACACTTCACCGTCCCCCGTATCGTCGCGGGCATCTCGACCGACGCCATCGCTGCACGCGGTTTCCCCGGCCCGGACTTCCCCTGGGCGCAGACGATCAAGCGGTCGGAACTGGCAGACCTCGGGGATGCGCGGTTGGCCGACATGGACGCCAGCGGCATCACCGTCCAGGTGCTTTCGGTCGCCGGCCCCGGCGCCGATCTGGTGCCCGGCCCGCAAGGGATCGACATCGCCCGCGCCTATAACGACGCTCTGGCCGAGTCCTGTGCTCGGCATCCGGCGCGGTATCGGGGTTTTGCCCATCTCCCGCTGCATTCCCCCGATGCCGCCGCCGCCGAACTGGAACGCGCGGTTCGGACGTTGGGCTTCCACGGTGTGCTGGTGAACGGGGCGACGGACGGCCGCTTCCTCGATGCCCCGGAGTTCGAGCCGGTGCTGGCGCAGGCCGAAAAGCTGGATGTGCCCATCTATCTGCACCCCGGCATTCCCACCGCGCCGGTGCGTGCCGCCTATTTCGATGGGCTTCCAGGCAATTTCAGCTTCACCATGGCGCTGTCCGCCTGGGGCTGGCACGCCGATACCGCGATCCATGTTTTGCGCCTGGCACTGAGCGGCGCACTGGAACGGCATCCCGGCCTGAAACTCATCGTCGGACATTTCGGGGAAGCCCTGCCGTTCATGCTCGACCGTATCGATGAGACGACGGCGGCGACGGCGAAAACGATGTTCAGCCGGTCGCTGAGACAAATGATCACCGATCAGGTGTGGATCACGACCAGCGGGTTTTTCACGATGGTGCCGTTCATGGCGTCGCTGATGGCCTTCGGCATCGACCGGCTCATGTTTTCGGTCGACTATCCGTTCGCGTCCAACGCTCGGGCACGGGCGTTTCTGGACGGTTTGCCGCTTTCACCGGCCGACAAGGTGAAGCTGGCGCTTGGCAACGCGGACAAGCTGTTGCGTTTACCGGTTTGATAAAAAAACTGGCTGCCCCGTCAGGAGCAGCCAGCAGTCCGATTCTTGCCGTTCGGGTTACGCGCCGAACCGATTCGGCCCCGGCGTGCCACCGAGGCACATCAGGACGAGGAACCAAATTCCGCCGATGGCCGGAACGAAGGTGATCAGAACCCACCATCCGCTCTTGTCCTGATCATGCAGCCGCCGCACCGACACCGCGAGCGTGGGCAGAATGATGGCGAGGCCGAAAATGCCAAGCAGGATCATGGGAATCGACGGGTCCATGACACTGCCGAGCACCAGCAGCACCACGTACACAATGACGATGAACAATTGGAACCACCAATATTCCGAGCGCTTCGCCCGACCTTGGAAGTTCACGTACTTCGAGAAGCACGTCGTAACCGCTTCAGCTATTCCCACCGTTAGGTCTCCTTATTCCAGCCGCCGGTTGATTCCGGCCATCGACACATAGTCCGATGATTTGATGATGAACGATAATTTATGATTTAGCAAAAGAAAACCCAATGACGCTCCCGAATGTGAATTCGGTGTGTGGCTCTGATCACCTGACGCTCTATCGTTCGCGGCATGCCGACTCCGCAATGGCGCCCGATGGGGCGATCCGACCTGTCGCTGGCTGAAGCGATCGCCGAACAGGTCCATCCCGCACTGCCCGAGGACCCCGCGGTCTTCGCCGAACGTCTCCAGCTTTTCCCGTCCGGATGCCTCCTGCTGGCAGGCGATAGCGTTTGCAGCGGCTACGCGATCGCCCATCCCTGGCGGCTGAGCCGGCCGCCGCCGCTCAATACGATTCTTGGGCAATTGCCGGACGGCGCCGACACATTCTTTCTGCACGACCTCGCGCTTCTTCCCGCCGCACGTGGCGCGGGATACGCCGGCATCGCCGTGCGCTTGCTGGCCCAACGCGCGAGGGCCATGGGCCTGGACGCGATGTCGCTGGTCGCGGCCGGAACCTCGCACGCGTTCTGGCGGCACATTGGCTTTCGGCCGCTGGAATTGGACGGCGTCGCGGACGCAGCGGTGGCGACCTATGGCGCCAGCGCGCGTGCGATGGTTTGGCGCTTCTGAGGCCGAATTAGATAAACACCCCGCCCATACCGCCCGCCGGGTAGCGCGTGCCGGCGGCGGCACCCTTGGGCACGGCCGCCGATATGGCATCGACCTCCGCCTGGGTCAGCGACACGTTCAGCGCACCCAGGTTTTCGTCGAACCGAGCAGGGTAGCGGGTGCCGGGGATCGCCACCACGTCCTGGCCCTGTGCCAGCAGCCAAGCCAACGTCAGTTGCGACGGTGTGCAGCCCTTGTCCTTCGCGAAGCCTTCGATCTTGGCCACCAGCGCGCGGTTCTGATCGAAATTCTCTTTCTGGAAGCGCGGATGCGCCGCGCGGCGGCCGTCGACGTCGTCGAACGTCTGAATGGCGCCGGTCAGGAAGCCGCGGCCCAGCGGCGCGTAGGCGACGAATGAGATACCCAATTCCCGGGTCACGGCGCGGCTGGCTTCGGCCTCGGCCCGGTACAGCAGCGAGTATTCGGTCTGCACCGCGGCAATCGGGTGTACCGCATGGGCACGACGGATACGATCCGGTGCCGCTTCGGACATGCCGAGGAAGCGGACCTTGCCCTGCTCCACCAGCTTCTTCATCGCGCCCACGGTTTCCTCGACCGGCACGTCGGGGTCGACGCGGTGTTGGTAATAAAGGTCGATCACATCCTCGTTCAGCCGCTTGAGGCTCGCTTCGCAGCTCGCGATCACGAAGTCCGGCCGTCCATTGACGCCGTTGTGCTGGCCGGGCCGCTGGACCTGGCCGAATTTCGTCGCCAGCATCACCTTTTCGCGCCGCCCTTTGATCGCGCGGCCCAACAGTTCCTCGTTATGGCCCCAGCCATACATGTCCGAGGAATCCAGATGGTCGACGCCCCGGTCGATGGCATGATGGATCAGCTTCTCCGACGCCGCGTCGTCGGCGGCACCGTACACCCCCGAGAGCGACATGAGTCCCAGGCCGATGGCGGACACGGACAGGCCGCCGGTTCCGAGGTTGCGGCGTTGCAGTTGGCTCATGACGATCTCTCCTCGATTATGGCGACGGAATACCAGCATGCCCGAAATTTGGCGATACCGGGTGCGGCGGGCTAGGTCGACGATATGAATGCTTCACTATCCCGCTGGTTGATCCCCCGCCTGCCATTCCACTACGGCTGGGTGGTCCTGGGGTGCGTGTGCTGCGCGGGGGTGGCGCGGCAGGGCGGGGCGGTGGCGACGCTGTCGGTGTTCGTCGCGCCAATGACCGCCGAATTCGGCTGGTCACGCACGGCTCTGTCCGGTGCCGTGTCGCTGGGTGGCGTGCTGGCGGCGGTGGTGTCGCCTTACCTCGGGCAGTATCTGGATCGCGCCGGGGCGCGGCTGGTGCTGTGCGCGGCGGTTCTGGGGACCGCCGCGGCGACCACGCTGCTGTCGTTCACGACTGGGTTGCCCATGTTTTATCTGCTGTTCTGCGTCGCCAGGCTGAATTTCGCCGGCCCGTTCGATCTGGGCATCTACGGCGCGGTCAGCAACTGGTTCGTCGCACGCCGGGCCCTGGCGACGTCGATCGCCACACTCGGTGGCATGGTCGGACTGACAATCATGCCAATGGTCGCCGGGGCCGCGATGGTGGGCGGAGGATGGCGCGCCGGCTGGCTGGCCATCGGCGCGACCGCTCTGACCGTCGGCTTCCTCCCGGTGTGGTTGCTCCTGGTGCGCGCGCCGGAGGATGTCGGCCTTAGCCCCGATCGCCACACGGCGTCGGCCACAGCCCAGGAGCAGCCGTCCTTTACCCGTGCACAGGCATTGCGCACGCCGGCGTTCTGGCTGCTGTCGCTGTTTACCCTGCTGGTCTATCCGGTGCAGGCCGGGGTGAGCCTCCATCAGGCGCCGTTCCTGATCGAGCGCGGTCTGTCGCCCGCCATCGCGGCGACGGTCGTGGGGATGTTCTCGATGGTGTCGGGCGTGGAGACGCTGTGTTTTGGGCTGGTGCCGCGATGGGTGCCGATTCGGCTGCGCCTCGCGGCAGTGGGGGTGTTTGCCTGCGTGGGGCCGGCGCTGCTGCTCCTGGTCCATTCCCCGGTTCAGGCCTATGCGGCGGTATCGCTGTTCGGCCTGGGCATCGGCGGGTTGCTGACGATGCTGCCGATCGCCTGGGCGGATTATTTCGGCCGGCGCAGCTACGGCGCGATCCGTGGACTGGCGCTGACCGTCCAGGTGTTGGCGCAGGCGTCCGGCCCGCTGATTTCCGGGGTGTTGCGGGATGCGACCGGGTCTTACGACCTGTCGCTGACCGTGTGCGCAATCCTTGCCGGCCTCGGAGGTGGGGTCGCACTGCTGGCAAGAGCGCCGGTTTACCGGTAGACAGGCGTCATTCAACTCAGATGAGCCTCCCGCGTAACCGAAACGGCCGCAGGGAGGACGCAGGGAGGCACAAAATGTACGAGGCCATCGAAAAATCGGCCATGCGGAAAATCTATATCCGCCTGCTGCCGTTTGCCATTCTTAGCTATTTTCTTGCCTATGTCGACCGAATCAACGGAAGCTTCGCCGCGTTGACCATGCGCGGCGACCTCGGCATGACCGCCACCGAATACGGCTTCGCGGTCGGCACGTTCTACTGGGGCTATTTTATCTTCGAAGTGCCCAGCAACATCGTCATGGAAAAGATCGGCGCGCGCATCTGGATCGCGCGGATCATGATAACCTGGGGCATTCTGGCCGCGGTCACGGCCGTGGTGACCGGACCGACCAGCTTCGCATGGGTGCGCTTCCTGCTGGGCTCAGCCGAGGCCGGATTCTTTCCGGGCATCGTGCTGTATTCACCTACTGGTTCCCGTCCTACCATCACGGACGCATTGTCTCGGGCTTTCTGGTGGGGCTTCCCATTGCCGTGGCGGCGGGGGCGCCGATCTCGACGGCCCTGCTCGGTCTGAACGGATGGTTGGGTCTGACAGGCTGGCAGATCATGTACATCGTCGAGGGAATCCCGACGGTGCTGATCGGAATCGTCACGCTGTTTGTGCTGACCGACAGACCCGAGCAGGCCACTTTTCTGACTCGCGAGGAAAAGGACTGGCTGTCCTCGAAGCTGTTGGCTGAACGCAAGGCGAAGGAAGCGGTGCGGACGTTTGGGACGCTCCAGGCAATGTTCGATCCGAAGGTGTTGCTGCTTTCGCTGAACTATTTTGGCATCGTGGTCGCCAGCCTCGGCATCCTGTTTTTCGTGCCGCAGATCATCAAGTCGATTGGCGTGACGTCCAACATGACCGTCGGCTGGCTGACGATGATCCCCTACATCACGGGCGGGATCGGCCTCGTGAGCTGGGGCTGGCTTTCCGACCGGATGAACGAGCGGCGATGGAACCTGCTCGGTGCCTGCGCTGTGTCGGCGATCGGGCTGATAATCGCCGGTCTGACGATGGGCACGTGGTGGGCGATGGTCGGGCTGTCGATCGCGACATTCGGCTTCTATGGTTCGAAGGGCCCATTCTGGTCGATGCCGCCGATGTTCCTGACCGGCACCGGCGCGGCGGCGGCAATCGCCTGGATCAACTCGATCGGAAATCTCGGCGGGTTTTTCGGGCCGTGGTATGTGGGGGTGGTGAAGGATTTGACTGGCAGCTACGCGGGTGGTCTGTTCGGTCTGGCCATTCTGTGCGTCATTTCCGCGGCCATATGTGCGTTGTTCCTGCACATTCCGAACGTGGCAAAATACGCCGCTGTCGAGCCGGCTACGCAATCGAATTGAGAGAAGCTGTATGATCGCGAGAAACCCCGCCCGTTGGGTGCTGATTGGCGCGGCACTGATGATGGCGCTGAGCATGGGCATCCGGCAGAGCATTTCGCTGTTTCTGACGCCTGTCACACATGATCTGGCACTGACGGCCGCGCAGTTCACGCTCGCGATTGCCATCCAAAACGCCGTCTGGGGCATTTCCCAAACCCCGATCAGCATGCTGGCCGATCGGTTAGGCATGCGGCCGATGATGGTCGGCGGGGCGGTGATCTATCTGTTGGGCGTCTGCACGATGGGCCTGGCGAACGGATCCGTCATGCTGGTGCTCTCCGGCTGCCTGATCGGGGTGGCGATGGCATGCACCGCCTCCTCCCTGGCGATGACGGCGGCGGCCCGAGCGGCGACGGAGGGCAAGCGCAGCGTCACGCTGGGGCTCGTGTCGGCCGTGGGGTCGATGGGCACGCCGATCGTCGCGATGTCGGTGCAGGGGTTGTTGAAAAATTACGAATGGCACATGGGGATCGGGCTGTTCATCATGCTCGCGCTGGCATTGATCCCGACGGCCTACTTCGCGGGCGGCGCCGATAAGCTGCCGCGCGTATCGGGCAACAAGGCCTCGATGTCCGAAGTCCTGGGCCAGGCGCTGCGCCATCGCGGGTTTCTGGTGATGTCGGTCTGTTATTTCGTCTGCGGCCTGAACCTGATCTTCCTGACGACGCATCTCCCCAACTACCTCCATATCTGCGGTCTGGATCCGATGTTGAGCGCCGAGGCACTGGCGATTATCGGTGCCGTGAACATCGCCGGATCCTGGATCGCCGGCTGGCTCGGGGGCCGCTTCCCGAAGCATATTCTGCTGGGAATGTTGTATCTGCTGCGGTCGGTGACGATCACCGCTTTCTTCGTTGTGCCGCCGAGCCCGACCTCGACCCTGGTGTTCGCGGCGGTGATGGGGATGCTGTGGCTCGGGGTCATCCCGCTGACCGGCGGCCTGGTCGCGGAGATGTTCGGCACCCGTTACATGGCGACGATCCTGGGCATGTCGTTCGTCGTCCACCAGATCGGGTCGTTCCTCGGCGCCTGGGGCGGAGGGCTGATCTTCGATGCGCTGGGATCGTATGACCGGGCTTGGCAGACGGGCGTGCTGATCGGGGCGATCGCCGGGATCGTGCAGATCGCCTTCGGTGGGCCGAACCGGCCGAACGAAGCGCCCCGGGCGGCGGTAACCGCTTAAATATCGGCGGGCGTACCGACCAGCAGAACCGGCGTCGCGCGCGCCGCGGCAACCCGCAGCACCGCTCTTTCCTGCGCGTCGTCCAGGAGATTCCGGTCCAGCACCAACACCCGCTCCCGCAGATCGCCGAGCGCCAGTCCCAACGCGTGTTCGGTGATCGCGTTCAAATCGCGCCGTCCTACATGCTCGGCGGCCAGGGCCGGCGGCAGCACCATCGGTCGTGCCGGGCCGAGCAAGACCAGCGCCTCGCCCGTGCGTCCCGCGATATGGGCCGCGGTCCGGGCACCCCGATCTCCGAACGTCAGGGCGACCACGGGGCCATGCGTACGGATCCGGCCCGGCGGCAGCAGCAGCACGCTGGCCGCGGATCCGCAGGCCGACTGCCACGATCGCAGGAAGGTTTGGGTCAGCCCTTCGCTGCCCAAAGATGGTTCCGTCAGCACCACGATGTCGCTGGCGCAAAGCATTTGTGCCACGGCGCCCGAGGGGTCGCCCCGCAAGACCTGGAACGCGGCCCGCACGCCCATTGCCGCGGCAACGGTGTCAAGCTGGCGCTTCGCGGTGTTCGCGGCGTGACGGAAATCGTCGGCGAGCCGATCATGATCGATCGGCTCCCATGCATGCGTGGGCAAGCGGAATTCCCGAGCGAACGCATAGGCGGCCAGGCCGTGCACCGCCTCGTCTTCGACGAATACCGCGTGTATCTCCAGGTCGAGCAGGCGGGCCCATTCGGCGGCCTGGCGCACCGTGTCGCGGCTGGTGCCGGTTGGAATGCTCAGGACGATCCGCCGGTGGTGGGGCATCAGTGCGGTGCCTTTTCATCGTCGTCGTGGGATCTCCGTGCCTTTGCGAACGCCTTGAGACGCGCTTCCACTTTGGCGTCGATCTCCGCGGCGGGCAGGCCGGTCAGCAACTCGATTCCCTGGGCGATCGTGGCGATGGGATAGATGGCGAAGCGGCCGGCGGCGCAGGCCTCGACCACCTCGGCTCGCAGCATCAGATGCTGCACGTTGGATGCGGGGATCATCACGCCCTGCCGGCCGGTCAGGCCGCGCGCTTTGCAGATCTCGAAATATCCTTCGATCTTGTGGTTCACGCCGCCGATGGCCTGCACGTCGCCGTGCTGGTTCACCGATCCGGTGACCGCGAGGTCCTGCCGCAACGGCGCCTCGGCGAGCGCCGACAGTAAGGCGTAAAGTTCCGTGGACGACGCACTGTCGCCATCCACCCCGCCGTAGGACTGTTCGAACACCAGGCTGGCGGACACCGAAATCGGCGCGTCCAGCGAATACCGTCCGGCCAAAAAGCCCGAGAGGATCAAAACACCCTTGCTGTGCGACGGGCCGCCGGTTTTGACTTCCCGCTCGATGTCCAGAATCCGCCCAGAGCCGGGATGGACGCGGCAGGTGATTCGGGTGGGGCGTCCGAACGAAAAGCCGCCCAGGCTCATGACGCTAAGGCCGTTGATCTGGCCAACTTTGCTGCCGGACGTGTCGATCAGTGCGATATCCCGCAGGATCATCTCCGCGGAGCGATCGCGGACCCGCGATGCCCGGCGAATTTGTTCTTCGATCGCCTGGTCGATATCGATCCTGGCGATCGTATCCCGCTTCGCGTTTTCGGCATAATAGGCGGCCTCCACCAGCAGATCGCGAACGGTTTCGGTCTCCAGGGTCAGTTTGTTGGCATCGTCGGTGACGCGTGCGGCATGTTCGATGACACGAGCGACCGCATCGTATTCCAGCGGCGGCAGTTTTTCCCGCATCGCGGTGGCGGCAATCTGCCGGGCAAGCATCGCTTCGGATACGGCGGACCGGTCGGTATCGTCGTCGAAATCCGCCATGATCTTGAAGTATTGGGCAAAATCCGGGTCGGCGTCGGCCAGCATGTAATACAGTTGCCGGTCGCCATAAAGAACGATCTTGATATCCAACGGGATCGGATCGGGTTCCAGCGAGACGATCGACGAATAGCCCATGATCTTCGCCGCATCCTCGATCGTCACCTCGCGGCGGAGCAACGCGCGCTTCAAGGCGGGCCAGCTGAACGGTTCCGTCAGCACGTTGCGAGCGTCCAGCATGATCGTCCCGGAATTCGCTTTGTGTAACGAACCCGCCCGGATCAATCTGAAATTCGTCACCAAGGCACCCTGCACGGGCAAGTGCTCGATGCGCCCGGTGAGATTGGCGAGCGTCGGATGCGTCTCGTCGACGATCGGCGCCGCCGTCGCATGGTCCTCCGACGTCACGAAGACATTGACCTCGTAACGGTCGAACGGCGTCCCGGCGATTTGCGGGCCAGGCGGGGCGTCGTCGCCGGCGGATTGTTGTTGCGGCTGCGCGATGAACAAATGCACGTTCTGCACGAGATCGTCGCGCACCGCGTCGAGATGCCCGAGCACCATGGGAAGGCTCGCCAACTTCTCCCGTGCGTCGTCGATCGATTGCCCCACCGCGAACCGCGCGGTTTCCTGATCCAGCGCTCGGACTGCGTCGCGCCGTTCCTTGTCCAGCCGAGGGATCGCCCGCAGCGTTTGCTCCAGATCGTGCTCGAGCTCATGGATCGCGTCCTCCACCGCCTTGCGCTGATCCGCTGGCCAGGCGTTGAAGGTTTCCGGGGGGATGACCTCGCCGTCCTTGGCCGGCGCCATCGCGAAACCCGTGGGGGTTCTGACGATGACGATATTCCGTTCCGCTGCCTTGTCCCGCAGGGCTGAAAACGCCGCGTCCCCCTTCGTTCGGATCGCCTCATCGATGGCGCCGCGGCGGCTTTGGTAGGATTCCGATTCGAAAACGCCGGGCAGCGCGGCTTTGAGGTCGTCGATCAGATGGTGCATCGCGTCGGCGAACACGGGCGCCGTGCCATGCGGCAACCGGATCGCCGTCGGGCGGTGCGGTGCGGCGAAATTATTGACATAGACCCAGTCCGCGGCCGGCGGCCGCTCCGCCGCCGCAACTTCGAGCAATGACCGGATGGACCGTTGAATCCGCGCGCCGGACGAGCCCACGGCGAAAACATTGAACCCTGGGGCCCCGATCCGCATACCCAGCCGCAAGGCGTCCCTGGCCCTGTCCTGTCCCGCGAGCCGGTCGGTATGGTCGAGCGCGGCCGTCGTCTCAAACGGAAGTGTCGATAGATCCGCCTTCCGGTAGAGACGGTCGGGCGTGAGAGGGGCGACAGGCATCTTCGGCGTTCTCCCTTTTCAGAAACCTTATCCGGGTTGCCAGCGGATGCAATTCCCCGCGAGATTTTGTCACTCAGCGGCAACCCGGCTTAAGATTGCGCGGCATCAGGAGGAGACAGACATGGGACCGAAACTCGTCGATCACTTGCTTTATGAAAAGGAAGACAACGGGATCCTTTGGATCAAGTTCAACCGGCCGGAACGGATGAACGCTCTGGTCGGATCGTCGGAGGAAAACGGCACCGTCGCCAAGGTCGGCGAGTATATGCGCGCCGGCGACGACGATCCCGATGTCCGGGTGATCGTGTTGACGGGCGTGGGACGCGCCTTCTGCGCCGGCGCGAATTTGGCTTCGCGTGCCGGGCCGGATGTCGTGGGGTACAATTTCCAAGGCAACCGCAGCCCGCATGACGGCCCGGACGGTCCGCGTCAGCACTTCTTCCACGGATTTACCGATCTGCATCGCGACATCTCGCTGATCCGCAAGCCGACGATCGCGATGATCAACGGCGCGGCGGTGGGCTCCGGCATGGATATGTCGCTGCACTGCGATATCCGTATCGGCTGCGACAAGACCCGGTTTATCGCCTATCACAATGCCGGGCAGATCATCGAAAACGGCGGGTGCTATTATCTACCCAAAATGATCGGCCTGGGCCGCGCACTGGAACTGGCCTATACCGGGGAGGTCAATGCCGAAACGGCTTATCGCTGGGGCATGCTGAATCATCTCGTTTCGTCTGACGAACTGGAATCGTTTACCAGAGCGCTGTGCGAGAAAATGCTGGGGATTCCGCCGCTGGTGCAGTGGATCAGCAAGCGGGTGATGCGGGCCGCGCAGGACAGCACCTTGGAACAGACGATGGTTCTGACCTCGAACGCCGGCGGCATTCTCAACCAATCCGAGGATGCCAAGGAAGCGCGCAAGGCGTTTGTCGAGAAGCGGAAAGGGAAATTCCACGGGCGGTAATCAAACCGCCTCCCCCGCCGCGTGGCCGCTGGCCGTCGCGAACAGCATCTCCTGCGGTGCTCTCGCGTCGCCAACCGTCACGACCGCGATCCCCGCCGCACGTAACGGAGCCACAAGCGCATCGTTCGGCACGCGCGGGGTGGCATAGGTCAGCAGCGCCACGTCGTCGATGACCCGGACGTCGCCGTTATAGACGTTGACGATCTCCAGCCGTCCATCCGCGCAGCCGTCGCTCCATCGCGGTTCCGCCAGGACGACCGTTTCGATCCGCTGCTCAGCCATGCGGCGCAGGATGCCTTGCCGCGTGGTCATCGCCACATCGGTCGCGATCGTGTCGCGCGGCGTGACGAGCACCACGTGCTCGAAACGGGCACGCAGCGCTTCGGCGGCGGCGTAACAACCCTCGGTATGGTCGGCGTCGAACAGAACGGCGGTGCCCGGCTGGCGACCGTCGTGGCGCAGGACCTCGGTCATGGCGGTGCGCAGGTCGGGGACCCAACCCTCGGCCAGCACATCGGCGGGCAGCCAGTCGGGAGGAATCATCGACGATCCCGTGGCCAGAATAACGGTGTCCGGCCGCAGCGCCACAATGTCCGCCACCGTGGCCCGTTGGCCGAGGACGAAGCGCACGCCGGCCCGCTTGGCGGCGACGGTCTGGTAATCGTAGATGGACGACACAGTCTCCCCGCCCGGCAGTTGCTCCCGCCAGAAAGCCTTCCCGCCGATCCGGTCCGACGCTCCGAGGACCGTGACATCGTGCCCGCGTGCGGCGGCGACCCAGGCGGCCTCCATCCCCGCGATGCCGGCGCCGACAACGACGACGCGCTTTTTCGTCGCCGCAGGCAGCGGCACGAAATCCACCTCGTCCGGCCGGCTGACCCGGGGATTGTTCACGCAGGCGATCGGCACATGCATCATGATGATCGCCGCCCAGCACGTATTGCAGGACAGGCAGTAGCGAATATCCCATGTGCGCCCCGATGCGGCCTTGCGCGGCCAGGCGGGATCGGCGACCAGCGGGCGCCCCAGCGCGATCAACGCGGCCTCGTCGCGGGTGAGGATACCGTCGGCCTCGGCGGGGTCGGTAATACGGCCAAGGGCCATCAGCGGCACCCCGTTCAAGGACGCGCGCAGACCGCGAATGGCCGGCATGTACGGCATCGGCGGCCCGTGGCGGTCGGGCGTGTGCATTTCCAGCGTGCGGGCGTGCGCGCCGCCGGCAAAGCACACGTAGTCGGCCTCGCCGCCGCGGGTCAGAAGGTCCGCGACCACCGCGGCCTCGGCCGGGCCGATCCCGCCCTTGATCCCGTCGACGACGGGCAGCTTCAGGCCAACGATGAAATCGGTGCCGCAGGCATCGCGCAGGGCCGTCACGACCTCGGCGACGAACCGAACCCGGTTTTCCCAACTGCCGCCGTATGCGTCGTCGCGCCGGTTGGACCAGGGGGAGAGGAACTGGTGGAACATATGGCCATGCGCGCCGGATATTTCGACGCCGGAGAAACCGCACGCCTTCAGATACGCCGCGGAGTCGGCGATCTCCGCCACCAGCCCGCGGATTTCGGCAGTCGACAGCGCCCGCGGCACAGTCCAGGACAGGTCGTCAGGGAGGGCGGAGGCACCGACCGCCTCGGGGTTACGGCCAGGAAAATGGCGCCCGCGCCCGGCGTCCTGAATCTGCCCCAGCAGACGGCAGTCCTGCGATTCCACGGCATCGGCGAAGCGTTTGAGACCTTCTGTATCGTCACGGCGCCAAACCTGCACCCGGGGAATACCCGCCTGATGGCGCATCATCGCCAGCGGTTCGGTGATCGTCATCGCCGCGCCACCCGCCGCCCGGTTGGCATGATACTGGATCATACGATCGGTGACCCGCCCCGCCGGGGTTGCCACCAGGCTCATGGACGCATGCACGATGCGGTTGCGCAGCGTCTTTCCCGCCAGTTTGAACGGGGTGAACAGGGTGTGGAAATCGGACATCGTTCGGTGGCTCCTCCGAACGCCGATCTTGTCTTGTCCAGCGGCCCGCGCCTAGACTCGCGGAAAAGGAAGGGAGCACGCGCCATGTTGAGCATCGAACCGACCGGACAAGTCCTGGGCGCCACGCTGCGGGGCGTGGATTTGAAGCAGGATCTGGCACCCCGCGATTTCGCCGCCATCCTGCGGGCGCTGGGCGAACATGGCGTCCTGCGGTTCCCCGGCCAGTGGCTGGATGCGCCGGAACTGAAGCGGTTTTCCGAACGGTTCGGCGAGATTCAGGTGTTGCGTGGCAATCCGAACCACGAACCCGGCATCCCGGAGGTCACGATCCTGTCGAACGTGAAGAAGGACGGGAAGCTGATCGGGGCACCGGACGCCGGCCAGTCCTGGCATACCGATATGACCTACTCGCGGACCAAGGGGTTCGTGAACGTGCTGTCGGCCTGGAAAGTGCCGATGCGCGACGGCAAGCCGGTGGGCAGCACCGAATTCACCAACACCCAGGCCGCCGCCGCCGATCTCGCACCGGAGATGATCGCCCGCCTGACCGGTATGACCGCCACCCACGATATCGAAATGTTCTGGGAATACATGCGCCGCGAAAAGGGCAGCAAGCGACCGCCGATGTCCCCGGAAATGCGCGCGCAACGCCCGCCGGTCAGTCACCCCGTCCTGCTGCGCCACCCGATCACCGGCCGGAATGTCCTCTATATCAACCCCGGATTCACCACCCACATCGATGGGTTGCCGCCGGACGAAAGCGCGGCGCTGTTGAAAACCCTGCTCGATCACGTCTTCCAGCCGAAATACCGTTATGTGCACGAGTGGGCCGAGGGCGATCTGCTGCTATGGGACAACCTCGGCAGTTGGCACATGGCGCGTCCCGATTACGGGCCGGAGGAATACCGGCTGATGAAGCGCTGCCAGGTGATGGCGGACAGGATTTTCGATCCGGCCTTCGTTCAGGAGGCGCTGGCCGCCTGATCCCGCAGCGTTCGCCACATGCGTTGCGCGGTGAACGGCATCGGCGGCAAATCCCGGTCGCCAAGTGCGTCGGCGACCGCGGCGGTGACCGCGCATAGCGCCCCGGTCGTGCCGGCCTCGCCAATGCCCTTCACGCCCAACGGATTGAAGGGTGAGGGCGTATTGCACGACAGCACGGCATAGTCGGGGAAATCGTCGGCACGCGGTGCGGCGTAATCCATCAGGCTGCCGGCCACCGCCTGGCCGTCATTGTCCAGCACGGCTTCCTCGGACAGCGCTTCGCCGACGCCCTGTGCGACGCCGCCTTGGATCTGCGCCATGGCCGCGACCGGATCGATCGTCACCCCGGCGTCGTCGACCGCGACGAACCGGGCCAGACGCGTGACGCCGGTTTCCGGATCGATTTCAACCTCCGCCACATGGCAGCCCGAGGCGAAGGCGTTCGTCGGCATAAAACGGCCTGTCGCGACCACGGGCTCGGTCAGCAACGATACGATGCTGCAAACCGGTGTGCCGTCGGCCCGGCGTATCTGATTGTCGGCCAGATGCAGCTCATCGGCAGCGCAATTGGCGCGCAAGGCCGCGAGGCCGCGCAATTTCCCCGCGATTTCCTCGGCGGCCAGAGCGACCGCGCTGCCGGTTGTAATCGTGCTCCGGGACGCATAGGTGCCCGCGCCACCGAGACGGGTCGAATCGTCGCTGGCCAGCAGGGTTATGGCGCTTTCCGCCAATCCCAAACGGGCGCCGGCAATCGTCGAAAACGTCGTCGGGTGCGATTGCCCGGTCGCGCCGCTGACGGTTTCGATGTGCAACCGAGCAGCGCCGTTCGCCGCCGTCAGGGTTAATGCCGCCTCGTCAGGTGCCGCGCCGCCGCCCGAGACCTCGATGAACAAGGCGACACCGCGGCCGCGCAGAACGCCGGCGCGTTGGCGCGTTGCGAAACCGTCCCAATCGGATGCCGCTCGGCCTTGCCGCAGCAGGGCATTGAAATCGGCGCTGTCGTATTGGATACCCGAAGGCAGCGTATAGGGGAACGCCGCGGCCGGGATCGCGTTGCGCGCGCGGATCGCGAACGGATCCTCCTGCCGCCGCCGGGCAGCCAGATCGACCAGACGCTCGACAAGCAGCGCGATCTCCGGCCGGCCGGCGCCGCGATATGGGCCGGTGGGGGCGGCGTTCGTCAGCACGAGCTGGAACGACGCGTGCGCGGCGGGAATCGCGTAGCACCCGGTCAGGGATGCCAGTGGATTATGCACGTTCGCGATGATCGCGACGGGCGAAACATAGGCACCGAGATCGGCGCAATACCGCACATCCATCGCAGTGAACCGGCCGTCACGGTCCATGGCCAGTCGTCCGCGCACCAACACACCGCGGCCCTGCAGGTCGGTCAAGAAACTTTCCGTGCGGGTGCCGGCCCAGGCGACGGTCCGCCCTGTCAGGCGCGCGGCCAGCAGCAAAGCGGGCAGATCGGGGTAGACGCTGTTGCGCGGCCCGAACCCGCCGCCGACGTCGCCCGGCAGGACGCGGAAGCGCTCCGCCGGAAGCCCCATCACGGCGGCCAGATCGCGACGGATTTCATTCACACCCTGGTGCGGGACGCGAACGGTATAGTCGCCGCTCGCCGCGTCGTATCGGGCCACCGATGCTCGGGGCTCCATGATCACGGGCGCAAGGCGGGGCAGGAGGATTTCGGTTTCGATAACCGCCGCCGCCTGGGCCATCGCCGCTTCCACGGCCACCGCATCCCCGGCGGCATGGCTGAATACCACCTGGTCCGCCGCCAGAGCCTGCTCGATCCCAATCACCGGCTGGGTTGGTTCGTAGGTCACCGCGACCGCTTCCGCCGCGTCCTGCGCCTGGGCCTGGGTGTCCGCGACCACCAGCGCGATCGCCTCCCCAATATGCCGCACCGCATCCGCGGCCAGCGAAGGACGAAACGGTGCTTTGACCGGCCCCCATCGGTTCAGCACCGGGAACGTCGAGAACCCTGCCTCCGCGCAGTCGGCCGCGGTCAGGATGCGCAGCACGCCAGGCATGGCAGCCGCCGCGGATGTGTCGATCGCGACGATCCGGGCCGCGGCATGGGGCGAGCGCACGTAGACGGCAAAGGCGGGGTTGGGAAACCGCCCGCCGGCCTGCCAATCGTCGGCTGTATAACGGCCGTGCCCCGAGACCTTGCGGACACGTTCCTCCTGTATCTGCGTCATACCGGCGACAGGCTCCTGCTTTGCTGGCGCAGGTTACCGCGTTGCCCCCGTCCGCTCTACCCAATCATGGCCGTGCCGTTGCTGAACGTGACGTGGCTGGCCAGCACGCTTGCCGCGGTAGTGCTTGTGGACATGCCCAACAATATGACCCCATGCGTCGGGTCCGCGCTCGTATAGACGGACAGCGCATGGGCGCCACCAACCGTGGTGTTGGCGATATGCAGCGCGCTGGTTGCAGCGCCGTTCAGGCCGAGCATGAGGTGATCCAGCCCGAACTGGAAACTGGCGATCGTCTCGATCCCGTCGCCGGGGCCGAAATTGTAGTTGATGGTCGTCGCGCCGGTTCCCAGCGTGACCGCGTCCGGTGTGCCGATAAAGGTCAGGCTGGGTGCGCTCAGGCCCGCGCTGACGCTCGCGGTGTCGCCCCCGAGACCGACCGTTGCCGCGACCGTCAGACCCGCGAGATTAAGCGTATCCCCCCCGCTCGTTCCGGTAGCGGTGATCGAGCTCAGTTTGGTGTCGGCGATGAGTGCCGTCCGTGCGGTGGTGATCGCAGCGGCGGTATCGGTCACCGCAAAGGACGTGACGCCAGCCGCGGCCTGCAGGGTCGGGGCAGACGCGACCGTGGCGCCGGTCACGGTGAGATTGTGGGCACTGGTGATTTCGGCCAGGATCGATACGTCGGCAGTGTATTGCGCACTGGTCAGTATCATCGTTGGCTTCGTACCGTCGGTCAGCGTGATCGCGGTCAATTTGCTGTCGCCGCCCAAGGCGGTGAGGGTGGTGGTGACGGAAGCGGCTGCATCCGCGACCGTGAAAGTGGTGACATTCCCGGCCGCCTGCAGCACGGCGGCAGCCGACGCCGGTGCGCCGGTGACAACCAGGCCATAGACCCCCGCGATTTTCGCAAGCGTGGCGGTGCTCCCGCTGTACTGCGCATAGGTCAGCGTCAGGGTTGGTTTGCTGGTGTCGGTGAAGGTGATCCCGGTCAGCTTGCCGTCGCCACCGAGGGTGCTCAGCGCCGCCCTCACGTTCGCGGCGGTGTCGGCCACGGTGAACGCAACGACAGTGGCATTGGCCTGGATCGATGCGGCGGTGGCCACGCTGACAGCCGTGACCGTCAGGCTGTAGGGACTGGCAATCTTGCCCAGTACGCCGGCATCGGCCGCCAATTGCGCGGCCGTCAAGCTCAGCGAGGGCTTGCCGCTGTCGGTCAGCGCGATCGAAATCAGCTTGGTGTCGCCGGCCAGCACGGCGAGGGCGGCACCCACATTCGCCATCGTGTCGGCAATGGTGAAACCCGTCACCGTTGCATTCGCCTGAAGACTTGCCGCATTGGCGACCAGCGCGTTGGAAACGATCCCGCCGGTCGTGCCCGGGAGATTTGCGACCGAAATGGAATCGCCGTCGGACAACAGCGTCGCCAGGCTGATTTCGAACGTGGTGTCCCAGTATTGCCCGGTCGGCTCCGAACCCCAGGGGTTGCGGATCTCCAGATTGCCGGTGGTCTTGTCGTAGCCATAGATCGACATCGCGTGGTCGGCGATGAGCGTGTATCGGCCGCTGCTGTCCTTGGCGTAGGTGTTGGATGCCAACACCAGATCGTATCCCAGACCCAAATCGGTCACGAGGCTGGACATGACGGTCGCGACCGAAAGCCCGGCGCTGGACGCGGTAATGGCCATCGAACTGTTGAGGGTCTCGGAGAACCACGTCGATCCGTTCGCGAAAAAGTCGGTGATCGAGGCAGCGCCGGTAATCGCCTCCAACGCCCAGTCGGGCATGCCGCCATTACCGATCGTCGACCACGAATTGCCGTAATTGACCGAGTTGCCGGTGTCCAGGATGATCGCCTGGAATTGGGCATAGGCCTGCTCGATCAGGCTGCCCCAAAGATCGGGGCCGCTGTTGAATTCCGTTCCGCCATTCGCGAGGTCGTTGTTGACCGTGACGTATTCCGCGGTGCCGTGGTAATAGAAACGTACCCCATACGTGTTGTTGCCGTTATTGGTGATCATGGACGAAATGGCCGACGCATTCTGGCTCGCCACCTCCGCCAGGCTCGACAGCAGGTAGCAGTCCCCCAGATACCCCTGGTTGATATCGTTCATGCTCGGCCCGCTGGCCGCGAACAGGGGCTTGGAAACGACAGAATACGAAACGCTGAAGGACGCGGACCCGCTCATCGCGACACTGCTGCTGGGGAGATCGGTCCCCAGGAACCATTTTCCGGTCAATTCCGTGAGCTGCGTGGCCGAACTGCCGACCGCGAGATTCCCCAAGGCCACCGGCTTCGCACCGCCGCCCGTCCAGCTCGCGTTGGCGGCGTTTCCGTTGACCAGCGCGTTCGTCACATAGGTCAGATAGGACGAAGCGGTCATGCCATTGTTCAGATTGGCCGCGATCGTTTTAAGATCGGCGTATTCCGCGGCGGTGAGCGTCGTTTTGGTTGTGCTCAAGCTGGCTGCGAGGTCGGTGAAGACCTGCGCCAGCCCCGCTTCAGTCATCACGCCATTGACGTCGGCGGCCGTCATGTCGGTCCTGATCGTAGCCGTTGTCAGACCGTTGACCCAGCTCGGCACGACGGTGGAGCCGGTTGTCCCCGTAGTGGCTTGTTGCGTGGGCACCGCGCCCACGGCCGTCGTAGCCGCGGTGCTGCTGCCAGCCACTCCTATGGCCATCATGAAGCCCGCATGCGGCGGCCTGTCGACCAACCCGAAGCCGGCCAGCGCCGACATCGTTGCCGGAGCATCGGCGACCAGGGACGTGCTTCCCACCAGCCCGGCGCAGAAGGAACAGTTACAACGCGTGATCGACATGAGCCCCCCAGAAAAACCGGCGCGCCCGCAATTCCCAGGATACCCATCCCGGCCGGCGCCCCACTTCTGTTCCCTGTATAAAGGCCAGGAGAACAAAAGGGAAGGTAAATATCGGAGGAATCGAGCGAATTATTGCAAAATACCTACATGTGTAATATTCGCATACATCGATATGGATATAA
>CAIRCM010000138.1 GCA_903877125.1 uncultured Acetobacteraceae bacterium
ATCGGGGTTGACGCCCTTATGCGGCTCTTTGCCGAACCGCGCCTTCACGGCTTCCTGCACCTTTGGCATGCGGGTCATGCCGCCGACCAGGATCACTTCGGTGATCTCGCCCGCCGTGATGCCGGCGTCCTTCAGGGCCGCGCGGCACGGGCCGAGCGTCCGGGTGATCAGGTCGTCAACCAGTTGTTCGAGCTTCGCGCGGGTGATCTTCATCACCAGATGCTTCGGGCCGGACGCATCGGCGGTGATGAACGGCAGGTTCACTTCCGTTTCGCGCGACGACGACAGCTCGATTTTCGCTTTTTCAGCGGCTTCCTTCAGGCGTTGCAGCGCGAGCTTGTCGCTGCGCAGATCGATGCCTTGATCCTTTTTGAACTCGTCGGCCAAATAGTCGATGATGCGGAGGTCGAAGTCTTCGCCGCCGAGGAACGTATCGCCGTTGGTGGACTTCACCTCGAAGACCCCGTCGCCGATTTCGAGGACAGAAATATCGAAGGTGCCGCCGCCGAGGTCGTAGACAACGATCGTGCCGGAACCCTTTTTGTCCATCCCGTAGGCAAGCGCGGCGGCTGTCGGTTCGTTGATGATGCGCAGCACGTCCAGACCGGCGATGCGGCCGGCATCCTTGGTCGCCTGACGCTGGCTGTCGTTGAAATACGCGGGAACGGTGACAACGGCCTGGGTGACCGTCTCGCCAAGGTAGGCCTCAGCCGTTTCCTTCATCTTGCCAAGCACGAACGCGCTGATCTGGCTGGGCGAATACTTCTCGCCACGCGCCTGAACCCATGCGTCGCCATTGTCGCCCTTGACGATCTCGTAGGGCACCATGCCCTTGTCCTTCGCGACCAGCGGATCGTCGTAACGACGGCCGATCAAGCGTTTGATCGCATAGAGCGTATTGGTCGGGTTGGTAACCGCCTGCCGCTTCGCCGACTGCCCGACGAGGCGTTCGCCGTTGTCGGAAAAAGCGATCATGCTGGGCGTGGTGCGCGCGCCCTCGCTGTTCTCGACCACCCGGACTTCGCTGCCTTCCATAATGGCGATGCAGGAATTGGTGGTGCCGAGGTCGATACCGATAACCTTACTCATGGAAAACTCCTTCTAGCGGGAGCCGGCGGCCCGAAGCACCGCGAGCACCCCCGTGGGTGAATGACCGGGATGTATGAGGCGTGAAGGTCTAGGACAAGGGTTCCAGGTTGCTTTTTTGTCACTTTGTGGCGTCAGGCGGCGATCTCGCCCGGCGGGGCCTTCGCCACGACCACCATGGCGGGTTTCAACAGCCGGCCATGCAGGGTCCAGCAGGCGGTCCAGGCTTGCAAAACCGTCCCCGCCTTATGCTCCAGCGACTCCTGTTCCTGCATCGCCTGATGCTTGTTGGGGTCGAATGGCGTGCCGACCGGATCTTCCTTCTTGATACCGTTGCGCTCGAGGATGCCGATGAAGCTGCGCTCCACGCCTTCCAGCCCCTCCCGCACCTTGACCACGATCGGCGGCAGGTCGTCCGACGGGACTGGCAGACTGTCGATGCCGCGCTTGAGGTTTTCGGCCGCCTCGACCACGTCCGTGGCGAATTTCTGCACGGCATACTGACGTGCGTCGTCGGCATCGCGGCGGGCGCGGGTGCGGATGTTGGCGTTTTCCGCCTCCGACCGCATCCAACGGTCCTTCATCTCCGCAAGCTCCGCTTCCAGCTCGGCGATACGCGCGGTGGCCGCCTGCATCAGCTGTTCCGGGGTGGAGGGGATTTCGGGGTTCGCGGCATCCGGGCCGTTCTCGGTCGCCGGTCGCGCGGGATTGGTTTCGTGATCGGTGCTCATGGACGCTCAGTTAGGGCGGCGGAGAGCGCGGGACAAGCGGGGAAGACGATGAATCTGGCATGTCGGCCCTTATGAACGAACGGCGCGACGCACAGCAGGTCTGACGCCAGGGGCAGCGGCGGTTGCACGCCCCCCAAGAGTTTGGCTATCCCCGATCCAAAGCGCAGACATCGGCAGGGCAAATGGCAAATGTTGGAACAGGGGTGTATCCTTGCGGTTAGCCCCGGCGCCAGGAGCCGTGGCGATTGTTGTCCTCGCCGCGGCAACTTCGTTCATTTTTGTTAACGCAAGCGCGTTTCTCGATTTCGCGATCAATGCCGACACGCTCTATCCGGCCCTGCTTGCCGAGGAGTTGCGAACCGATCCAACCACGGTGCTGCGGTTTCAGCCGGCACGAATTCCCAGCTTCATCCCCGATCTACTGGTCGCGGTCGGCGCCGACCTGCTGACCGGCAGTTGGCGGGTGGCATTCTGGGGCCTATGGCGCGGCGGCGTTCGCCATGCTCAGCCTCCTCGGCGGCTATGTGGCAAGCAGGATGCGGGGGCAGAGTTTCTGGGTCTGCGCGCTTGGCCTCGCGGGTACCATCACCTTGCTGCTGGCGTTGGGGCTGGGTCATTACTTATTGACCGTGAGTGATCCCGCCCTGGAGGTCTTCGACGACCGGCTGGTGGTGAACCTCTATCTCCTGCTGATGATGCCGGCCTGGCACAGCGGCGCGTTCATCGCCGGACTGGCTGTGGTGGCGCTGGCCTGGGTGAGCGGGAAATCCGTTTCGGCCGTCCCATTGGGCGGCTTGCTGGCGCTTACCATTCTGGCAGCCGCATCGAATACGCTGGTGATCCTGTATGCGGCAGTCCCCGCGTCCCTGGCGCTTGCCGATGGCATGGCGCGGCGCCACATCGCGATGCGGCAGGGGCTGCAAAGCGTCGTCGCACTGGTGGTCGGGGCGGTCGTCGGCCACGTGCTCGGCCTGCTCTCGGGGCGGCGGGAATTGCCGCTGCCGGCGCTCGCCTCGATGCCCGATAATGCGGTGCGCGCGTTCGCGGGTCTGCCGGGGCAACCGTTCATGCTGCTGACACTCGTGTTCTGTGTGCCGGTGATCCTGGCGGCGCTATTCGGGCGCCGGTCGGTGCCCGCGGCGCACCACGCCGCGGCGCGCTACTTCGCGTTGGTTGGCGCATGCGCTTGCGTCGCTGGCATTCTCGCCACGTTGCCGCTTTTTATCAGTCCGACGGGCATGAACTGGCGCTATGCCACGCCCGTCGCCTGGTGGCCGTTGATCCTCGCGGTTGGCATCTGTGGACCATGGCTTTCGCGCTGGGCCGCGGGGATCGCGTGCGGGGCGACAATCGCCGCCGTTGGTCTCGTGGCCGCGTCCGCCATGGCGTCCGGATCCCTATCCCCCGCGATCATGCAATGGAGGCCGCAGGCGCTGGCCTGCCTCGACAAGGCAGACCCAGACGTCGGACTCCGCGCGGGTTTTGCCAGCTTCTGGCATGGGCGCACCATGGCGGCGGCAAGCGATTGGCGACGACAGATCGAATCGAGCGATTTCGGCGAAGGCCGCCCGATTTTGTGGACCGACGACCCGCGCAGCTGGGTGAGGCAGCGCAATGGTCCGACGGGGACGGCACCACCGTTTCGCTTCATCGTTCTTTGGCATCACGACCCTGAAGCACTGCGTCGCATTCACGGCGCGCCGACGCGGATCGTGCCCTGCGGCGACACGCCCATCTGGATATATCCCGCGTCTTGGGACCCGTTGGACCAGCTGATTTCGATGGCGGATCCTCTGGTGCCGCAGGCGCTTGCCGTGGGGCGGCGGGTCTGCCTGCCCCCGAAGCGTTCCAGCGCGGACCCACGAGGATTGCCTCTGCCGCCGGGGCGATGGCGGATCACCCTGCATTATCATCTGACCGCCGGCGCGCCGGTCACCTGGCGCGTCGGCACGGCCGCCATCGCGCTGACGCCGGGTGACAGTGTCGCCGGGATCGTGGTCGATGGCCCGGCGCGGGTGGCGTTGGACGATTTGGCGGGCGCGCCTTTGGGCACGGAACTAACGGTCGAAGGCTATTCCATTGTGCCCTCCGGTTTGCCCACTGGACCGCATACCGCGGCGTCGCCGCCAGCATGCCGGTTCGACCCGCAGTCTCGGGGGGGATAGGCCGGGCCCACGACCTTGACGCACGGGGGCATGCATTGGTACCGTTTGATGAAACATCCCGTGAATGCCGGAGAGACCCCATGGCGACGCCGCTCGAAATACCCGCGCGCAGCCTGCCGGTGCCCGAAACCGTCAGCCCGGGAATGCAGGCCCTGATCGCGGCGCCGTTGCGGCTTGGCTGGAACAATTTTCCCAACACGTCCGAGGGCTGGCGTCGCCTCGCCGAAGCAGGTCGCGTTGCAGCGCTGCCCAATGTCAATGCCATGGCCGAACGTCTTGGGATCTCGATCGAACCGGGGATGATCGCCGGTGTGCGCGTGCATACCGTGACCCCTGCCGCGATCGCACCGGAAAACCGGAACCGCACGCTCGTGCAGATCCATGGTGGTTGTTATGTGCTGAACCCAGGCGAAGCCGGGTTGCCGGAGGCGCTGCTGATCGCGGGATTCGGCGGGTTCAGAGTCGTCGCGGTCGATTACCGCATGCCGCCCGAGGCGTATTTCCCCGCCGCGCTCGATGACGCCGTCACGGTCTGGCAATCGGTGGCCGCGGACGGCGATCCACGGCGCATCGGCCTGATCGGCACCTCGGCCGGTGGTGCGCTCGTACTGGCGATGGCATTGCGGGCTAAGCGCGACGGGCTGGCGATGCCGGGCGCAATCGCCTCGGGCACGCCGATGTCGGATATCACCAAGACCGGCGACAGTTTCCACACCAACGCGATGGTCGACAATGTCCTCGTCTCCACCGACGGCTTCTGCGACGCCGCTGCTCGGTTTTATGCCAACGGACACGACCTCGCCGATCCCCTGCTGTCGCCGGTTTACGGCGATATGGCAGGGTTCCCGCCGGTTATCCTGACCACCGGCACGCGGGATCTGCTGCTGAGCAACACCGTGCGTGTGCACCGGAAGTTGCGGGCCCATGGGATCGTCGCCGACCTGCACGTTTACGAAGGCCAGTCACACGGCCATTACGGCCGCGACGATCGGAACCCCGAGACCGCGGAGGCCTTCGGCGAGATAGCGACGTTCTTCAAAACCCATCTCGCGGGCTGAGTGGTTCCTGCGCGCCGTACGAAAGGAAATGCGACGTCTTCGGTGATGGGGTATCGGGGTCCATGATCGAGGTATCGGTCATGCGCCTCGGCGGCGAGCGGGCGATCTCATACCAATGGTCGTAACCATTGACCCATGCGCCGTCATGGTCTGGTTGGCCGTTCCGTATTCACACATAGACGGAACGAACTGCCCCTCTCCTCAGCGCCGTTCGCGCGGTTCGATCATTGGGAGGTTTCTCGGTAGAGTCGAGGAAGGGCGCGGTATTGCCAAGGCAACCCGTTTCCCTCCCCCGCTCATCAAACCGGACGTGCGGGTTTCCCGCATCCGGCTTTCCGACTGGCTTCATGTTAGG